>CAYTVM010000236.1:0-3705 GCA_964441685.1 uncultured Atribacterota bacterium
TAAAACTATTATTGGTCCAACCTCTTAATGAAAAATTAGAAGAGATTGGTGATCCTGTGGTAGCTTGTGATACGGTTCAGGCGGGTATAAATGATATTGTATTCTATGAAGGCGGCAGAGAGGCAGCTTTGGGACTTAAAAATTGGTTCAACCCTTCTGATCTGACTATTATGGGTATAGTTGATCAGGTAAATATTGGAGAGTAATGATGATTTTAGGTAAGGTCATAGGTAATGTAGTTTCAACTATAAAGCTTCCGATTTATCAAGGATATAAGATTTTAATCGTTCAGCCGGTGAATGATAAAGAAGAGCCGCAAGGGGAAAGTGTTTTGGCTTTGGATACTGTCCAGGCAGGGGTGGGAGATACGGTTCTGATCATTGATGAAGGGAATTCCTCTCGTTTAATTATGAATAATCCGACTGCTCCGGTTAGGACAATGATTGTAGGAATTGTCGATGCAATTGAATAAAATTTGAAATAAGGTTAAAGAAAATGACTGATAGTATCAATAGAATAAAAATTATCCAGAATGTGGTTAGTGGATTATATTCTACCACTACCCCTGAAAAAGTCCAACCTATCCCCAATAATGTTCGGGATAAAGTGGGTTGTGTTGCTATTGGGTCAGATCATGGTGGATTTGAGGCCAAAGAAATGATTAGAGATTATTTGCGTGCCATTGGTTATCGAGTGACAGATGTCGGAACTTTTAGTAAGGATAGTGTGGATTATCCTGATTTTGCCCTTAAAGTGGCCAGGAAAGTGGCCAGCGGGGAATGCGAAAGAGGAATTATGATCGATGGAGCTGGCATTGGTTCTTCAATGGTCTGTAATAAAGTGAAAGGGATAAGAGCTGCCCTGTGTTATAACCTAAAAACGATTATAAACAGTAGAGAACATAATAATGCAAATGTTTTAACTTTGGGTGGCCCATTACACACTCCGGATGAATTACGCGATATGGTAAAACTCTGGTTGGAAACTTCTTTTGCCGGTGGAAGACATTGGAAAAGAGTTAATAAAATAATGGCTGCAGAAAGAAATCAATAAAAATATGAAAAGAAGAGGTTTAAAATTATGGATATAGATAAGATGGATAAAAAAGAGTTGATCGATAAGATTAGTGATGAAATAATATCAAAGTTAAAGAAGACATCTTCTTCTGATAACCTTTCTTTTAAATCTGATTTGAATAATAAAAACTTACAAGGTTCTTCTACGGATTGCAAGATACAAATCAACACACCTGCTGACCTGGCACCTTATATTGACCATACTATATTAAAGCCTGACGCAACAGAATCTCAGGTGCAAAAGATATGCGAAGAAGCCGTTCAATATGGTTTTTGTACGGTTTGTGTCAATCCTTCCTGGGTAGTTTATTGTGCCAGGAAATTAAGGGGGACCGGAGTTAAAGTCTGCGCTGTCGTGGGATTCCCATTGGGGGCAACAGACAACAGGACCAAGGCTTACGAGACGCGTAATGCCATAGAAAACGGAGCTGATGAAATAGATATGGT
Organism: uncultured Atribacterota bacterium; assembly: GCA_964441685.1. GTDB lineage: Bacteria > Atribacterota > Phoenicimicrobiia > Phoenicimicrobiales > Phoenicimicrobiaceae > Sediminicultor. Next base: position 1,524 of record CAYTVM010000236.1, read on the forward strand.
GATCAATGTAGGTGCTTTAAGAAATGGCGATCTAAAGACTGTGGAAGCTGATTTAAGAGCAGTATTTACAGCTTGTAGGAAAACCACGACTACCAAGGCAATTATTGAAACTTGCTTACTATCAGACGAGGAAAAAGTAATCGCTTCTCAATTGGTAAAAAAAGTTGGTTTTGATTTTGTAAAGACCTCCACCGGTTTTTCTACCGCAGGAGCTACTGCCCATGATGTTGCTCTAATTCGCAGGACTGTTGGTCCTAAAATGGGAATTAAAGCAGCAGGTGGGATCCGTACTTATGAAGATGCTTTATTAATGATTCGCTCTGGGGCAACCCGGCTGGGTTGTAGTGCCAGTGTAAAGATTGTCAGTGTCTGATATTATTCTGATATGATAAAGAATAGATGAACCGAGGATGATAAAAAATGGAAGAGCAAGACTATAAAAAACTTGTAGATATGATAACTGAAACGATTTACAAAGAAATAAAACCCAAAGAAGAATCATCTAATCTTTTCTCTATCCCTGTAGAGATATCCAATCATCATGTTCATTTAACCAGGAATTCCTTGGACATTTTATATGGGAAGGATTATGAACTTACTAAATTACGTGATTTATCTCAGCCCGGAGAATTTGCCAGTAATGAACAGCTGGGTATAGTTAGTGCTAATATGAAAGTGATTGAAAAGGTAAGAATCCTCGGCCCCCTGCGAGAATATACACAAGCAGAATTATCCATTACCGATGGCTATTTTTTAGGATTGGATCTTCCTACCAGAATATCGGGGAATATAAAAGGCTCTCCGCCCATTATTTTTATCGGACCAAAAGGTGTTTTAAATCTTTCAGAAGGAGCTATTCGAGCTGCTCGTCATATCCACATGACTCCTGAAGATGCGGAATCTTATCAGGTAAAAGATGGAGATCGGGTGAAGGTGGAAGTATCAGGAGAGCATGGCGTTATTTATAAGGATGTAGTAATCAGGGTTTCTTCTGAAAGCAAGTTAGCCCTTCATTTAGATACCGATGAAGCCAATGCTGGAAACGTAGGAAATAAATGTTTGGCTAGAATTATTAAAAAATTCTTTAATTAAATCAATATTTTAATTTTTAAAAAGTAATCAATTAAATTAAAAATACTACTTAATAAGGAGAAAAAGTAACAATGATGAGAGCAGTCACATTATTTGCTCCCGCAAACCTAAGTTGCGTGGAGACAGAAGTTCCTAAAATAAAAGAGTCAAATGAAGTACTTATAAAAGTAAAAGCTTGTGGAGTTTGCGGTTCTGATATACCAAGAGTAATGATTAAGGGAGCTCACAAAATGCCGATTATCATCGGCCATGAATTTAGTGGCGAAATAGTGGAGATAGGTAAAAGCGTTTCTTCTTTTAAGGTATTAGATAAAGTGACAGCTATGCCATTAATTCCTTGCGGAAAATGCGAGTTTTGTCAAATAGGGAAATATAATCTTTGTGATGATTATCTATATTATGGCTCTCGTGTTCCTGGTGCAATGGCAGAATATATTGTAGTAAGGGAAAGAAACGTTCTTAAATTACCTGAAAATGTAGATTATGAAAGTGCCGCAATGACTGATCCAGTAAGCGTGGCATTACATGCTATAGAAAAAGCAAATATTAATGCTGGTCAATCAGCGGTAGTTTTTGGTTTAGGGGCTATTGGACTTATTGCCATACAATGGTTAAAAATTTTGGGATGTTCCGAAGTGATTGCCATAGATATTTTTCAGGAAAAATTAGATTTAGCTAAAAAATTGGGAGTCGATTTTGTAATTAACGCAAAAAATAATAATGTTATTGAGGCAATAATGGATTACACACATAACAAAGGAGCTGATATTGTTATTGAGTTAGCGGGAAACAAAATAACTCAATTACAAGCAATTCAATCAGCCAGTAAAATGGGTAAGGTGATTTATTGCGGAATATCTTACGATGATCTATTGCTTCCAAGCAAAGAAGTGAATAAGATACTCCGAGGAGAATTATTTGTTATTGGTTCATGGAATTCATCTATTGCTCCTCTTCCAGTTAATGAATGGAAAACTTCTTTAGATTTTATAGATAAAGGGAAAATTAAGGTGAAACCATTAATAAGCCATCGAGTAAAATTAGAGGATTGTAAAGAAGTTTTTGAGATGATGTACTATAAAAAAGAGAT
>CAYTVM010000237.1:0-3628 GCA_964441685.1 uncultured Atribacterota bacterium
GGCCTAAACAATCATCTTGTGCATTAATAATTTGTGGACCCCATATTGGTATCTTCATTTCTTTTGCTTTCAATTTTCCTTTTAAAGTTGGCAGTCTTGGATTGCTTATTTCTTTTACAACTGTCAATACAGCTGGCAATTTGATATCTAAAAGTTCATACCCTCCCTCTACCAGTCTTTTTACCTGAATCGAGTCTTTTTCTACTCTGACTATTTCACTTGTAAATGTTGATACTGGCAAATCAAAGAATGATGCTATACCTGGTCCTACTTGTGCCGTATCACCATCCGTAGCTCTTTCGCCACACAATACAAGATCAAAATTCTCTATCTTCTTTATGCACTGTGATAATACATAAGAAGTAGCCCAAGTATCAGAGCCGGCATACTTTCTATCGTTTAAAAGTATTCCCTTGTCACAACCCATAGCAATTGCTTCTTTTATGGCCTCAATTGCTTTGGTTGGCCCCATAGATATGATAGTGATCTCACTACAAAATTGTTCTTTTAGTCTAATAGCTATTTCAATAGCATACAGATCAAGTGGGTTTATAATACTTTCTACACCTTCTCTAATCATCGTTCCTGTTTTTTCATCCATTTTCACATTGCTTGTTTCAGGTACTTGTTTTATCGGTACAATAATTTTCATTTGCTATACACACTCTCTTAAGTAAAATTAATTCGCCTTCTGGGTAAAATCGTCCCCATTATTCTTCCTATTATTATTTTTTAGCAGAAACAGATAGAGATTTTAGGTAGATATGAGGAAATTTATATTTTCCTTCTATCCATTTCGCTTTATTTCCCAAAGCAGCTATATTTTTTAATTCTTCTATGGCATTGCCGGCAATCATCACATCCTTAATTCTCCCTACTATTTTACCCTTTTCTATCTTATAGCCCAGCTGTACATTATTAGAGAAGGCACCGCTGATTATATTTCCCTGTCCCAGTCCAAGAACCTGGTCGATAATTATCCCTTCCGAAATATCTTTAATCATCTCTTTAAAAGAAACTTTTCCTTCCTCCATGATCAAGTTGCTTATACCGGGGACAGGTTCGCTTTGTATCCCTGCTCTCAAACCATTTCCGGTACTCTCTGCTCCGGCCATTCCCGCTGTCTGTAAATCATAATAAAAATTTTTAATCTCTCCTTTTTCTACCAAGGGAACCCGCTTCATTTCTACTCCTTCATCATCAAAAGGAGCACTGCCTAAAGCAAAATCTATAGTACCATCACTAAAAAAAGTTAACAGGTCACTCCATAATTTCTTGTTTTTCTGAGAAGTTAAAGGAGAAATTTTCTTTAAGACCATCTTTCCATTTAAACCACTGATGATGGGAAGAATTAAGACCAAAGCTGCTTTGGGAGTAAAGATAACCGGCATCTTCCCGCTTTCTACAGGGACAATCTTCTCTCCCCATTTTAAATTTTCAATTATTTCAGAAGTTAATTCCTTGACATCAAGATTGTCTTTTCCCGACTCAAGAGAAGAATAAATCATCAGTATATCTTGATTTTCGACTTTTTGAACCATCATCGAGTATGCAATAGCAGTTTTACTGTAAGCAAAATTCCCTCCCCTGGTATTAAGATATTCTATCTCACTATAATCTTTTAAAATAGTAACATCACAACGCAATTTTCGATTAAAATCCTTTATTCTCTCTGTAATGCCTTCTCCTATCTTAACCATCTCTTCAATACTTTTATCTGCTACTTTTTCGTCATATATATCTACATTTTTCTTTTCCTTATTCTCCCCTTTAATTTCCTCTGGAAAATCAAAAGAAGCCGTTGAACCAAACTCAGAGGTAGCTGCTGCTTTTTCAATGATTAAATCAAAATCTTCCATTCCTGTAGATGAATAAAATCCTATCCTCCCTTTATTTATCACCCGCAATGCTTTTCCTTCACTCTCGGAAATATCGATTGATTTTAATCTGTTTACCTCAAAATTTACCGGAATAGTTTTGCTCTTTGCTTTAAATAACTCAGCTGAGTCTACTTCCTTGCAAGCCTTTTTTAACAACTTTTCCATCTCATCTACCCCCTACTATTACTTTTTTTATCCTGAGATGGGGGCTACCAAAAGAGACCGGCAGAGGATTTTGCCCCGCTTTCCCGCATCCTCCTCCGGATTCAATCATCTTCAAATCATTTCCTACCCCCTCAATATTAAGAAGGGTGGTAAATAAATTCCCACTCAATACTACATCTTTCACCGGTTCAGTAATCTCCCCATCTTTTATCATAAAACCTTCTCCGGCACTAAAAGTAAACGTCTCAAAAGTAGTCATTCCTCCATAGCAGTCCTTAGCATAAATTCCTTTCTTTATTCCGGACAATAAATTTTTAAAGGAAATATCTCCATTTTCAATATAAGTATTGGTCATTCTAACAATAGGTTTAAAGCGATAACTGAGAGCACGGGCATTTCCGGTTGGTTCTTCCCCCATTTTAACAGCAGTCTCCCGCGAATGAAGCCTGCCAGCCAGAATGCCATCTTTTATCAGATAATTTTTCTTTGTTCTCACCCCTTCATCATCATATTTGGCAGAACCTAACAAATCCGGAATAGAACCATCATCAACTACATTGAGTTTGGGCGAGCCAAATTTCTTCCCTAATTTCATTAAATTACTCATCCTCTTATCTTCATATAAAAAATCGGCTTCGCTAAGATGCCCAAAGGCTTCATGGATAAAAACCCCGCCTAATATTTGATCTAAGATGACTGTATATTCTCCGCCTTCCACCGGCTGAGCCTTAAGAAGATTGACTGCCCGAAAAACTGCTCTTTGTGCTTTAGTGGAAATTCTTTCCATTATTTCAAAACCTTTAGTACTTCCTACGCTTTCAGTGGCTATCTGAATATTATCTCCCTCTCGAGCTATGGCTGTAAAACGCGCACTTAAAAAAGGTTTTTCCTGTTCAATATAACACCCTTCCGAATTGGCAAAATAAATCGTAGAAAATCTATCGGTATAAACTACATTGGAAGATTGAATCAGAGGATTAGATTTCATAATTATATTATTATAATTTTCCATTAAATCCTGTTTTTCTCTCAAACTTACCTGGCGAAAATCTTTATCTAATTCCCGGTTAATTATTTCCACAACCGGCGAAATAACAGCTAATTTGCTCTCTTCTTTACCAATTAAACTCGCCACCTCAATGGCTTCTCTCACTTTTTCCTCTAGATCATCAAACCGGTTAAAGGAAACGAAACCCCATCCTCCTTTTACCAGGGCACGGACATTCCCTCCTGTTTGCTGGGAACAATTTATTTTTTCTAACTTCTCACCTTGAAAATGAATGGTAGTAGTTTCTTTCTTTTCCGCCCTTATTTCGATATAATCTGCACTATTTTTTTTATTTTTTAAAGCTTTTTCAAATATTACTCTCATGTTTACTCTCTCCTTTAATCTTCCTCTGTCTCATTTATTTTACTTTTTAAGCTTGCTTCTTCGTCTAAATAAACTGGCCTCTCTAACCACCAAATCCATTTGCTCCATTTTTCATTAAAATTTCCACTTTCTTCCTTTATATTGATAAAACCACTTATTTTGGCCTCTGCTTCATCAGCATAATGAAGAGCAATAGCTGTTAATATGCTGG
>CAYTVM010000238.1:0-3612 GCA_964441685.1 uncultured Atribacterota bacterium
TTTTTTATATTTCGTCAATAACCCTTATATCTCGTACTCCATAAAATCCTCAGCTAACATAATTTGAGGAAATACACACTGGGCTTCTACAAATAAAGTATCCTCGGTTATTGCTAACTTATTATTCGAGCTATATCGAGGACTAATATGGGTTAATATCAATTGCTTAACCTGGGCTTCTTTAGCAACCTTAGCAGCTATTGTAGTAGTCGAATGAAAATTTCTCTTAGCCAGGTCTTCTTCCTGTTGAGAGAAAGTTGCTTCATGAATTAAGAGATCGGCACCTTTAGCCAGATGCAATAAATTTTCACAATAAGTAGTATCACCACTAAAGACTATCTTTCTCCCTTTTCTAATTTCGCTTACAAAATCCTTACCCTGAAAGATTCTTCCGTTTGGTAATTCAACTGTTTTACCCCTCTTGAGAGTATCATAAATTGGACCAGGAGCAATATTCAGTCGGCAGGCTTTTTCGATTAAAAAATGATATTTATCCTTTTTTTCTTCTACAGAATAAGCATAAGTTTTAATATTATGATTTACTTCCGTATATTGCACTAAATACTCCTCATCTTCCCAGATAATTCCTGTTGACAAATTTGGCGGGATAATTTTTATCTCAATTTCATAAGGGATATAGGTTTTGGTTATATTTAAGGTTTCTTTTAAATATTTATCAAGGTTTTCTGGACCAAATATTTGAACTTTTTTCTGATCTTCTCCACCCCTCAAACCTCGAGAAGCCAATAGCCCGGGAAGACCAAATAGATGATCTCCGTGTAAATGAGAAATAAAAATCTTCTCTAATTTAGATACCTTTAAAGATGTTTTCTGAATCTGCTGTTGAGTCCCTTCTCCACAATCCCATAACCATAATTTGTTTTTATTAATAAAAACAAGAGCAATAGAAGATATATTACGTTTCAAAGTAGGCATGCCCGAACTGGTGCCTAAAAATATAATTTTCATTCATTTTCACCTAATTTTTTTGTTGTTCCTTCCGCATTCAGTGACTTGACCTTTTAAAATTTCTATACCGTGAGGTAGGGCATTTAGTATTATTTCTAAAGATTCTCTTACCCCTTTGGGACTGCCGGGTAAATTTATTATCAAACTTTCTTTTCTAATCCCTGCTACCCCTCGAGACAATATCGCTCGGTTGGTCTTCTTGAAACTTTCACTTCTGATAATTTCGTTAATCCCCGGAATTTCTTTTTCGATTATTGCCAAAGTAGCCTCCGGAGTAACGTCTCTTTTTCCCAAACCCGTTCCTCCGGTAGTTAAAATTAAATCGAGATGTAATTTATCAACTGCTTTTATCAACTCTGCTTGAATAATATCCTTTTCATCTGGAATAATTTGATAATATTTAACTTCTCCATTAATCTTCCTGATTACTTCCTCGATTACTTTTCCGCTTAGATCTTCTCTCTCTCCTCGCGAGCCTTTATCGCTTATAGTTAAAATCCCAATTTTAATCATTCTGAAACCACCTCAATTACATCGCCAACTTTTACTTTTCCGCCCCTTAAAACGCGAGTGAAAACTCCTTCTTGGGTCATTATAGAACTTATTTTCTTGCCATTGATTTCTAAAAAATAACTTTCCTTTTTTCCTATTTGGGTTATTTCTAATAAAATGTCTTTTCCAATCTTTAGCTTAGTTCCTAAAGGAAACTTATATAAAACTAGCCCTTCTACATCTAAATTCTCATAGAGTTCACCGAAATTTATTTTCACTCCTTGGTCTCGCATTTTATTCATACTGTCTAACCCTAAAAGACTAATTTGTTTATGATAGTTACCGGCATGGACATCACCTTCTAGCCCCCAATCTTTAATAATTAACCCTTCTTTTACCGGTATCTTCTTCTCTTTTTTAACTTTTTCATAACAAACAGCTAATATTTTACCTCTCAGTTTTTCCTTCATTATTTTTAGTTCTCCATCTTTGATTTGCCCTGATAATGTCCGCTCTGCCCTCCAGATTTTTCTACTAAATGTATATCTTGAATGGTCATCCCTCTATCTACCGCCTTACACATATCATAAATAGTAAGAGCGGCTATGGACACAGCAGTTAAAGGTTCCATTTCTACTCCGGTTTTCCCTACGGTCTTTACCTGGGATTGAATAATAATTCTGTTTTTTCCTTCATCAACTTTAAAATTAATATTAATACTGGTTAATAATAAGGGATGGCACATAGGAATAATTTCACTAGTCTTTTTAGCAGCCATAATGCCAGCAACCTGAGCTACTCCTAAAACATCACCTTTAGAAATATTTTTATCTTTTATCATTTTTAAAGTAGAAGGCTGCATTATTATTTCTCCTTCAGCAATAGCTATTCTTAGAGTATCCTCTTTTTCACCTACATCTACCATACGTGCTCTTGCTTCTTTGTTAAAATGAGTTAATTTTTGTTTTTTCATTTTTCATTTATCAACCTCCGATTTAAAACATTTTAAAAGATAGGTTTTTCAATTCTATTAAAATGCTGTTTCAAAAAATATACACCGGCTAAAAATTTCTCTTTCATATTGCCAGTTTTTATTAGTCAATTAGGGAATAATGTTTATGTTTATTGCTTTTCTAATACCTCAATACAATCTCCGGTCTTTACTTTACCGCCTTTTAAAACTCGGGCGAATATTCCTTCTCGGGGCATTACACAATCCCCAATTTTTTCCCTAATTTCGCAATTATGGTGGCATTCTTTCCCTATTTGAGTTACTTCCAGCAACACACTTTCTCCTACTGCCAATTTTGTCCCGAGAGGTAGTTTGGGTAAAACAATATTCTCAGTAGTTAGATTCTCTGCAAAATCACCAAATTTAATCTTAAAACCTTTATCTTCCATTTTATTAATACTTTCTATTCCCAACAAACTAATTTGGCGATGCCATTCTCCAGCATGAGCATCATTTTCCAGGCCATAATTTTCTATTAATACTCCTGAACCTAGATCTTTTTTTACTGTTCCTTTCTCTCTGCTTTGGCATACTGCCAGAATTCTTCCATTTATTTTTTTATTCATTATCCACAACTTACCTTCCGTTTTTATTTATTAACCTCCAATTCGGGACATATGAAAAGATAAATTTTCTTGATTTTTTATATTTAATTTATGACCTTCTGGTTTTAGTTTAACGGCCTCTTTTAACTTATCCCTAATAATTTTCTTTCTTAGAAATCCTTCGCTTTTATCTCTTGTTAACTTCCTAATTGCCTTCTTAATATCAATTTCTTTATTAGAGAAAAGGCATGGTCTTAATTTACCTTCAGAAGTTAGCCTTATCCGATTACAGGTTTCACAAAAATGCTGGCTCAAGGCAGTAATAAAACCTATAGTACCTTGACCACCTTTAATCTGATAATATTTCGCCGGTCCATTTGCAGTACTAATTTTTACAGGATTTAGCAGATATTTCTTTATCAATTTCTCTTTTATTTCCTGAACCGAAATAAATTTATCTTCAAATTCATTTATTACTTCTTCCCTAGAGGGCATAAATTCAATAAAACGAATATTTAATGGTCTCTCTAAAGTTAATTTTACAAAATCTTCTACTTCATCATCATTAATTCCCCTAATGAGTACAGTATTAAT
>CAYTVM010000239.1:0-3606 GCA_964441685.1 uncultured Atribacterota bacterium
AAATGTCGAGTAGAAAGAAAGGAAATATTTTTAGGATTAAATTGTGGTTGTTTGTATTGATATTTTTAATGGTTTTCTCCGGCGTAAGTATGGCACAGGAGGCAGCTAAGGATTCTGAATATCTGCAAAAGATTTCTTTTTGTAAAGATATTCTGGAAAATAATCCACAGCAAGGAACCAATTTTTTCTTTCCGCAGGATGAGAAGGCAGTGACCTGGCTTAGATTTTCTTATAATTCTGCAGAGAAATTTCTGCTTAAGTGGGAATGGATTGCTCCTCAGGGCACATTATATCATCGGGGAGAAGTGGAGATGGAAGCTGGTAGTTATACTAATTACCGCACCTGGTATTGGATAAAGATTAAGGGTAATTATGCCTCTCAGTTGCCAGGAGAATGGAAAGTCAGAGTATATATCAATGATATTTTTTTAGGGGAGAAGAATTTTTTTATGGTAGGGTCTTCTTAAGGTATTCAGCTAAATACCTACAATTTGAAACTATTCACAGTTTTGTAAAGATGGCAATCATTTAACTTCCATAGATATAGATTTATTTTAAAAATTAAAATTTAAAGTAAAAGAACCGAACAATCGATGAAAAAAAAATTTAATTTGTTGTTGATCAATCCCTGGATTTACGATTTTACGGCTTATGATTTCTGGTCCAAACCCTTAGGGTTATTATATATTGCCAGTATCTTGAGAGAACAGGGTTATGGAATGAGTTACATAGATTGCATGGACCGTTATGATCGGGAGGTTTTAAATCTACAGAATAGGGAATTTCCTAAAAAAGATGAGTTTGGCCGAGGTTCTTTTTACAAAAAATCAATAAAAAAACCTATTATTTTAAAAGATATACCCCGTCGATATAGCAGGTATGGGATTACCGAAGAAATTTTTTTGAATAAATTAAAAATACTGACTCCGCCCCAGGCAGTATTGATTACCTCAATAATGACCTACTGGTATCCCGGGATGTTCAGGGTGATAGAGATAATAAAAGAAATTTTTCCCGGCGTTCCTATAATCCTGGGAGGTGTTTACGCGACTTTGTGTTTTGAGCATGCTTCTAAATTTTCCGGGGCTGATTATATAGTAAAAGGAAACAAAATAGGAGATTGCTTAAAAACATTAGAACAGCTTGGCGGAATCAAACATGATGATCTAAAATACGAAAAAGGGTTAGATTCTCTGCCTTATCCGGCCTGGGAGTTCTATTCTAATCTTGATTATATTTGCATCTTATCTTCTCGGGGTTGCACCTTTCGCTGCAGCTATTGTGCTTCTTTTAAAATAAATCCCAAGCTGGAGTTCAGAAACCCTGAAGAGGTTGTCAAAGAAATAGAGTATTGGCATAAGAGAAGAGGAATAAAAGATTTTGTCTTTTACGATGATGCCTTATTAATAAATTTGGAAGACAATTTTATGCTTATTTTGGAGGGATTAATCCATAGAAAACTGACCGTTAGGCTTCATACGCCCAATGGCGTTCATGCCCGAATGATCAATAAAAAAATTGCCGTTAAAATGCATCAGGCAGGGGTTGAGACTATCAGGTTAGGATTTGAAACAGTAGATCCCCGGGTGCAATCAGAGACAGGTGGCAAGATAACTAATCTTGAATTTAAAAAGGCAGTGAATTGTCTTTTGGAAGCGGGATTTAATTCTTCCCAGATCGGAGCTTATCTTTTAATCGGGATACCCGGACAGAATATGCAGGAAATTATTAATTCTATTCATTTTGTGATAGATTGTGGCGCTCATCCGCGTTTGGCAAAATTTTCAACCATTCCGGGTACAAAAGTCTGGGGTGAGGCCAAGTCCTATTTTAACTTAGAGGGAGAGGTTGACCCCCTTTTCCATAATGATGCACTTTTGCCTTATTTGTCACCGGATATTACAGACAAAACCCTTCAGCAGATAAATTCAATAGTGAAAACGTAAGCAACACAGGTTAAATATGTTATAATTAACCTAGTCAATATTTAATATATTTCAAATATTGCTGATGGAGGTGATTTAAAAAATAGGTTATCCCCGAACTTTAAAAGAAAACAAAGACAAGAAATAAAAGTAGACAAAAATAGTATATACATGATAGCAAATGTGGATATTTTATAAAGCATTTAATATTATAAGGAGGAGAAAAAAATGGAGCTGTTAAAGGTCTCATCTAAGTCGAATCCTAAAGCAGTGGCTGGTGCCTTATCGGGAATAATACGGGAAGAAGGGAAAGTAGAATTGCAAGCTATTGGAGCAGGGGCAGTAAATCAGTCAGTTAAAGCGATTGCTATTGCTCGGGGTTTTACTGCAAGCAGCGGCATTGATTTAGTCTGTATACCGGCTTTTGTAGATATAGAAATTGAAGGAGAAGAGAGGACCGCTATTAAATTTTTAGTCAAACCCGGATAAAAAATGATATGACCGATGTCACTCCAGATGAAAAGTGACAGGTAAAATGAGTAGGAAGTGATTAAAAAACCGAAGGGGTAGCTTAGAAAGCAATTTATTGCTAAAGTAAAGTAATAGAAAAAGAAGATTTAAATAATATCGTGATAAAGGAGGAAAATAAAGATTGTTATGGATAAAAAAACGGAAAAAAAAGAGAAAATAGAGGACCAAAGTACTAAGAAAACTGAAATAATAGCTGAGGTAATAAAGAAAGAGGAAAAAAAAGAAGCAAAAGCTAAAACCAAAGAAATTTTAGGAGAAGTTAATATTGTACCAGAGGTAATAGCGACTATCATTAGCAGAACAGTCATTGACATACCGGGTGTAGCTGGATTAGCTACTCGTGCTAAAGGCGGGATAGGGACTTTGTTGGGGACCAAGGAATTAGAAAAAGGGATAAATGTTGATCTTAAAGAAAACAAAGAAGTTTCTACCTCTATTTCGGTTATTTTAGATTATGGTTCCATAATCATTGATGTGGCCAAAGAGATTCAGAAGAAAGTGAAAGAAGAATTAGAGGTTAAGACCGGACTTAAAGTTACCGGGATAAATGTAAACATTCAGGGTGTACATATTGAAGAAAAGAAATAGTTAATTAAAAAGGAAATAGGCCTACCAGGTTTTAAGAATTGTCCTGAATAGGCCTATTTATCATCAATTTAATAATATAATTAAACAATGTTTTTTTATTTTACTTTCTCTTTCAATTCCTTGCCTGCCTTGAAGAAAGGTACACTCATGGCAGATACTTGGATTTTTTCACCACTACGTGGGTTTCTTGCCATTCGAGCAGCTCTTTTTCTTACACCAAAAGTTCCGAAGCCTACTAATCTAACTGCGTCACCCTTGGCTAAGCAATCAGTAATATTCTCGAATACACATTCGACAACTTTTTTAGCTTCCCGCTTGGTACAACTAACATCGGTCGCTACCATATCAATTAATTCGCCCTTGTTCATTATTTTCACCTCCTTTCATTTTTGAAACGGAATATCCCGTAAAATGGGTAAAATACAATTATTCCTAAGCATCTCTTATCTGCTACTTATAACAGTATACGACAAGTATTTTAAAAATCCTTCTTTTTTTAGAAATTATTTTTAATTTTTTTATAAAAAATAGCACTTTCAAGCATTTTTTAATCAATTTGGTT
>CAYTVM010000240.1:0-3603 GCA_964441685.1 uncultured Atribacterota bacterium
ATCAATAGCTCATTTTAAAGCTTTAAGTGATTTTTTATCAATCATATTTAGAACGAATTTTTCAAAAAAACCTTTAGATATAACTTTTGCAACCTGTAACCTATCAAAATACAATCTAAGAGTCTTTACTTTATAATCTTTATAAATTAAAACCTCTGCAGCTTTAACTTCAAACTTTTTATCATGTTTACGTCCTTTTAAAATAAATTCTTCGAAAAACACATCGTCATTAACCATAATAATAATAGGTTCAAACTTTATTTCACCAACCATATTATATAACCAATTTAACGCTTTTTTTAAATGATATTTTCCCTTCAACACGATTCCAAAAACTTCAACTTCACAATCATCTAAAAAACAAGACAATACAGATTCGATATCATGTTTTTCAACAGCATCATCCAAATCTTTTGCAACTTTACGAATTTTAATAGACAATTGATTTGATTTCATATTAAATACCTCTAAAATGTTAAATATCTTTAAAGTACAAAAATGTTGATATATCAAAAAGATAAAAAATTTTAAAATAACATCTTGCTTTACCAACTTACTAGCATTAGGATATATAAATATGGGAACTAGGAAAGCAATTGGTTTATGGTCCGCAATATCAATCGGAATAGGAGCAATGATAGGTGCGGGAATTTTTTCAATCCTTGGAGTAGCCACTGGTATAGCCGGACATGCAATGTATATTTCATTCATAATTGCAGGATTAATAGCACTACTAAGTACATATTCATTTGCAAAACTTGGAACCAGATATCCATCAGCTGGTGGACCAGTGGAGTTTCTAATTAAAGGACTTGGAGATAATATTATCAGTGGTGGATTTAACATTCTTTTATGGTTTGGTTATATTTTTGCCTTAGCATTATACGCAAGAGCATTTGCTGGATACGCAATGACTTTTTTACCAGTAAATTCACCAGAAATATATCTAAATATAATAGCTACTGCTATAATACTAATCTTTACAGGTATTAACTTCATTGGAACAAAAGCTGTTGGAAAATCAGAAATAATAATTGTATCAATCAAGATAGCTATACTTCTTTTATTTGTCATAGCAGGTTTTTTCTTTATCAAACCAGAAAACCTGTCCCTTGGGGAATTACCACATATATCTAATGTTTTATTTGGTGCAGGAATTGTATTTCTAGCATATCAAGGGTTTAGTTTAATAACTAATACAGCAGAAGATATGGAAAACCCAAAAAAGACATTGCCAAAAGCATTATACATCAGTGTAATAATTGTAATGATAATATATGTATTAGTAGCAATTACTGTTCTTGGTAATTTACCATCCCAACAAATTATTGATGCTAAAGATTATGCCCTTGCAGCAGCAGCCAAACCATTTCTAGGAACAATAGGATTCAGCCTGATTGCAATCGCCGCATTATTTTCAACAGCATCAGGAATAAATGCAACACTTTATGGTGGAGCAAATGTAAGCTATATGATCGCAAAAGATGGTGAATTACCAAAAGTATTTGAAAGAAAAATATGGAAAAACAGCACAGAAGGATTATTAATAACAGTTGCACTTGTGTTACTCTTTGTAAACATATTTCAATTGGGGAGTATAGCAATGCTAGGAAGTGCATCATTACTTATAATCTATGTCGCAGTCAATATTGGACATTTAAAAATTTTAAAAGAAACAAAAGCAAATCTAATAATTATAATATTATCAATAATTACTAGTATAATATTTCTTGGAATACTAATTTACTATGAAATATATCATTCACCAATCACAATTCTAGCCTTATTAATTGTATTACTAAGCTCATTCATAATTGAATGGTTATATAGAAATTACACAACTAGAAAACTAAAAACAAGAAAATAAATATTGATTTTAAATACTTATTTTTTCAAATTCCATAAAGTTCTCAGGATCTTCAATAAGATTCAAAGTAACCCTTTGATTATTATCTGAAAATACGAACTCATAAGAAACGGGTAGAGCGCCAAATGGCTCATCAAACTTTAAAACCAAAAGAGATTTATTAACCTCCCAAAAGCCACTAGTATTATCCTCATCCATTACATGATAATAAGTTCCATTAGAAAGAAACTCATAGGTTTCATAATCAACAAAATTATCAGGCTCCTCAGTAGTATCAGGAATTTCATCCTCAGATGCATCTGCTTCAGTATTTATTAATCTCCATTTACCAACAAATTTGTCCACGTCACTGATAGAATTATCCTTATTTTCTTCAGAATTTACTTTTAAAATAACAAATATTGACATCAAAATTACAAGTATTGCAGCAATAGCTCCTAGAAGTTTAATAATCATATTTTACACCTGATGTAGAGGATAATGTAGAGTTATCATTGAAATTAAAGGGGGAAGAGGGAGGAAAAGATGGGATGAAAATAATTTTTCTCAAACTCTACAAACCTCCAATTTTTTTCATTCAACAAATAAAAACTCTGATAAATATTAAGTTTTAACTTAAAAACAATTCAAAAATGATTTGAAAACAAATAAAAGCAAAATTCTAACAACTTTAAACTTCTAAAATTGCAAGTTACGAAAGTTTTATAAGGTTCCCAGATAATGAAAGCTGACCGAGGGGATTAATATAACTATTGGTTTTGTATTAATAAACACAATGCCGGAACATGAACATAAAGTATACAATTCACTAATAAACGAATCAAAAGTACTCGAAATAAGACCATTATATAGAGAATATGATTTATTAGCAAAAATAAAAACTTCAAATAAACAAAAATTTGGAGACTTTGTATCAAATAAAATCAGATCACTTGAAGGAGTAATTGATACAAAAACAATACAATAAATACAGTGGGAAATTATGACTGAAAAAACTATTGATAGGCTGAAAGGACAGTATTGCAAGATTGTGATAGATGAACCTGGTAAAAAGAAAGCAAGTGTCATATTTGGATTTTTAAAGGATGTTGATCATAAAAAAGATTTTGTAATAATAGAATCGTCTGATGGTTTAGGAATTGTTAATAAGAATACAATAGTTGCGATAAAACCTACTAAAAGGAAAAATTAATAGGAGATAAAAATTTACAAGATTTAAGGGAAAAATAAGATTTGAACTTGAAGTCTAAGTCACTTCCCCTGCATAATTTTATATGATGTTATAAAGATTATAGTTTATAGGTGAAAATTAACATGAAACCTATTGGTCCATTAATGCGGGAACATAGATTAATTGAACGTATGGTCAAAATACTAGAAAAAGAACTAATAGAAATAAAAAAGATTGATGAAGTAAATACAAATATTATTTTGTTAGGAGTCGATTTTTTCAGGACATATGCTGATAGGACGCATCATGGCAAAGAGGAAGATATTCTTTTTAGAGAACTTGCTAAGAAAAAACTTACACTAGAGCATAAAAAAATAATGAATAAATTAGTAGAAGACCATATATTTGCCAGGAAAACAGTAGGTGCTCTCAATGATGCTAATGCTTCTTTTATTAAAGGAAACAAAGGCTCAATTAAAGAAATTATATCCCATTTAGAAAAACTGGTTAAATTATACCCAAAACATATTTATTTGGAAGATAAAGAATTCTTTTTCCCAATTTT
>CAYTVM010000241.1:0-3594 GCA_964441685.1 uncultured Atribacterota bacterium
GTCTTGTTGGATTTAGACCAAGAAGAAGGCCATATTCCACCTGGTATAAGAGAGGTAACTTTAGCGGAAGGAGCCAATAGTGTAGAAATTAATGTAGAGCCTTCTAAGGGTTTTGGTGTTGCTTTCTTTAAAAATGCGCCACCGGGACCACTAAGCTCATATGCTCCTGATGGATATTCTGGAACAGAATGGGAATGGCGACCTATCTGGGTCAGTAATAAAAACAATTTTAAAATGCCCGAGTCTAAGTATCTTAGAACAAGAACCACAAATGAGCAGTATAACTATCGAAACAGCACGAATGGCTGGAAAAATATACTGCCAAGTATCCCGCTGTGGCATAACCCAGATCTATATATTCTTGGAGAAGGTCCTTCGACTGTCTGGCGAGGATACGAAAAAACCTTGTATTCTCAGCTGAACGGATCTCCAATTCCAATACCCTTAAATCTAGAATCCTATGGGTACTCTTCTGAATTCTGGCACTACCAAAATCCTTATGCATTTACGGGAACACTCTCCGCAACCGAACTTCAGGAAAACTGGTATCTTGATCCTTTGAGAAGATGGGTTGTGATGTCTGCTTTATATGGAGGGCTTCCAAATTCAGGTAATTGGGGGATTTACAGTGATATGGCAACGTTTTGGGGCAAGGAGTTTGGCCCCGCTTATATTGGGGGTCAATCCATGGGTACGCCAGGGGTAGGTTTGTATCTGGGTTTGCTGGTTATCGAGTACTTTGCTGTTATTGAGTACAATAAGCTAGTTATAGAGCTCGAAAATGACTACCAGAATCTCTATCACTGTTCCTCCACCGAACAACAGTTACAACATAATTACTTCAGTCTTGATGATCCCAGCTTGGATAAACCAGTTATTGTAAGACGTGATGTTCCCAATTACACGATGCCATCGAACGTTACAACATCTATTGAGAGGGGAGCAGACTGTATCGATGGTTTTACCCTTGAAACGAACCAGGCCATTGCAACAAGTGGAGAGAATACTCCCATATCTAAAGTGGTCATGTTGAACAAAGCATTCACCGCCGCATCCATTCCCTTCCAATTCGTTCTTCATGCGAATACAATTGAGGAAAATAGTGCTACTTCTAGGGTGGGAGGGCGTTTTTTCATTCGTCTTCACCTTCCGTCTGTCACCGGCCCTGCTTCTATTTCTACGCCTGATAAATGTGTAGAGCTGAACGTAGTTGGTGTTAACAACGGCAAGTGGCTGGAACCATGGACATCTGTACATGATACGATTAATATGATGTCCTATCAGGGTGAGTCGGGAGAAGATAATCCTGTGACAATAAACTTCTCAGATTATGGTACCAAGGATCTTTTATTGGCATGGGCAGGTGAGATCATTCTGCGGGCACAAGATTTTGGTGTGGATAGGTTTGAAAAGGTGGAGTTTGGAATTGACATTGAGACTGCCCTTGGAGAGGAGGCTGAGTCTTATGAGGAAGTCAAAGCCAAGGCAACACTATCCGTCCAACCCATCTTTAGCCGTAATATCGCCGAGGCTGGGCCATGGGAAGCAGTCTCTGCTAATACTTCGGTTGATTTTAGACCAAATGCTAATTTTCTACCGAATAATGTTCAATCAGTTATCTATGAGTGGTATCTTGATGATGAGGTAATCCATACCGCAACCGTAGAAGGTTTGGAGGGTAACGAAGATGCTAAAGCTTCTCACACATTTTCTGATCCGGGCATTTACACGGTATGGCTGAAAGTAGATCCTAACGTACCTGAGAATGCTGATAATGCTGACCTGTTTAATGATGTGGATACAGGTGTGTCTTATGATATCTGTAAAGTTTGGGTGTATCAATCGCCGTAACTGCCCGAAGGTTTTTCCCTAATAAATTAATAGTATTCGCTTTTATTTGTTTCAAAATGTTTATTATAAGCAGGTTTAATTCGGGGAGATAATATTAATACTTTTTTGGTCAATCTGATTATTGACAAAATTCGATATATTAGGAGGGCTATATGATATGAAGAAATATGTTTTTCTTGTTTTAGTGGCCATTGTTTTCTTTTGTTTCTGCAGTTCTTTAATTAGTGCCCAGGATACAGAAGCTACAGAAATACCGGAAGGATTTGTTTTTTATCATTATCAGTATGCATATTTCGATATCTCCTTAATTTATCCGGAGAATTGGATTAATTATTCTTCCCAGGAACGAGGAATATTTATCTATACGCCTGATTCTAAAGGAACCCTGACCTTTCGGGCAACACCTTTATTTGGAGAAGAACATACTCTGGCTGAATTATGGGCAGAAAATATGGAAAATTTAAAGTTAGCAGGTGCAACTTTTTTAGAATCTATTCCGGATAAACTCGCCGGATATCCTGCTCAGCGGACTTTATATACGATGAAATTTGGAAAGGATACACTTAAATTTATCCGCTATGATTCAATTATTGGAGATTTATTTTATTCCTTTAGTTTTAATACTCACGAGATAGATTTTGAAAAATACATGAATGATATATTAAAAATAGTCCTCTCTATTAAAATTAATGAAAAAAATGGGGTATAATTAGTTAAATAATTTAGAAGACCCTTGTCCTTACTTAATAAAATAAAAATATAGAAAAGAGGAATTAGATGTCATGCAGTACAATAAATTAAATAAATATTTTCAAATAATTACTTTTATTTTATTTATAATTTTTATCTCACTATTTTTCGGAAGCCTGGAAATAATGGCCTTAGAAAATGTCTCTCTGGAAATCCCGGATTTTATACCGGCAGGGACTATTATTTTAGATGAACCATCATCTCAGGAAATTATTTATATCTCTTCTGACCAAAGTGTTCTTCTATTTAGAAATTCTACCCCCCAGTTAGAACAATTACAGTCAGGCGATGTTTTATTATTAAATGTAACCCAATTCAATGCTTCATATTTATTATTTCGAATTAAGCATATAATAAAGGAAAAGCCCAACAATAAAGGCATCATGATTGAAGTTGTTCCCTGGGAAAATCATCCTCCCTTTATCTCTGCTCTTGTCGCCCAACCTTCTACACTTGAAGCTGGTCAACGTAGTTATTTAACCTGTCATGCTGCTGATCAAGACGGAGATATGCTCCATTATACCTGGATTTCTTCCGAAGGAACTATTTTGGGGAATGATCCCGGCATTATCTGGATAGCACCTAATCAAACAGGCAGTTATAGTATTTCCTGTGAAGTAATGGATAAAAGTGGAGATAAAGATGTTAAATTGGTTCAACTTTTTGTAGTAGAAAAACTTCCTCTATTATCTAACGAGGAAAAAGAATTGATTAGAAGGTTTGGCTGGGGAGGCAACAGGACAATCCGCTGGCCTGATGGCTATGTGGAGGTCTATGATGCTACTAACTTTAGTAAAATGCAGAAAGTTTTAGACCAATGGAATGAAGTACTGGATGGCAAGGTTATTTTTTATCTAAGCAATAATCCTCAAAGTCCGGTAAAGGTTACCTATAATTCAGCATTAAGAAAAGAAAATCTGTGTGGCCATATAGATACTCACTGGCGGAGTTATAGGTTATATGCAGCCGAGATTACCATAAATCCGGATGGTT
>CAYTVM010000242.1:0-3579 GCA_964441685.1 uncultured Atribacterota bacterium
GGTATAGAATATTTTAAAATGGGAAGGGTAATCAATTTAAAACAACTGGGAGATAAAATTACTGCTACTGTTGAAGGCACAGACGATTACCAGGTAGCAATCTATACAGAAACAAATACAATCTCTGCTACCTGCACTTGTCCTTATGACTGGGGAGGTTATTGTAAACACATTATTGCAGTACTGATCGCCTTATCAGAAAATTACCCAAAAACCACAAGCAATACAACTAAAGAAGAAGAAAAGACGGAGGATATTTTAAGTAATCTTTCTCTTGATGAATTAAAGGTTTTTTTGAGAACAGAATTTGAGGAGAATCCTCCTTTAAAAGAACACTTTACGATCTATTTCTCAGGCAAAGGTATAAGAAAAAGAAGCCTCTTTGATTATAAAAAAGAAATAAATCAATTGTATCGCGAAGTGAGTGGTAGAAGTGGCTTTATTAAATATGGAACAGAAGTTGAGTTTTACTCAATAAGCGATTTAGCTAACTGGTTTAGCAAGGCAGGAAATCCTCTTGAAGCAGTTACTGTTTATCAAGCCTTATCTGAAGTCATTGCAGAAAACATGGGAAATGTTGATGATTCTGATGGATACTATGGAGATGAATTTATCCGTGCTATAGAAGATATGGCATCTTGTATAAATAAAGCAGAATTGAACCATAAAGAAAAAAAGAAGCATATCAAATATTTTTTTACGAAATATGTTGAAAATGACCCGGATTATTTCAGCGAATACTATAGTTATGCTTTGAAGGAAATATGCTGTTTAAAGGATGATTTGCACTACTGGAGAAAACTACTCCAGCCTCATCTTCCTGAGAAAGTTCCAGATAGCTGCCAATGGTCTGAATATTATCAAGCAATAGAATATCTAAAAATGCAGTTGCACATTTTAGATTTGCTTAATGATAGAGAGGAATTCTATCAATTAATACAGAGATACTATCATCGAAACCATGAATTATGTCTTTACTATATTTGTCGCTTAGAAAAAGATGGCAAGAATAAAGAAGCAGTGAAAGTAGCCGAAGAAGGTCTTAACTTTTTCCCTCCCCATTTAACCGGTGAAATTCGTAGATTTCTAAATAAATTTTATAAAAAACATTCTCCAGAGAAATACAAACAGAATCTGTTGAATCTGTTTATTCAAAATAGAGACTGGGATGATTATGAAAAATTAAAAGAAATCTGTGCCGAAGAAGAATGGAAAGAAAAAATACTTCCCATTATTATTAACGGATTATTAATAGACCGTGTTAGGAGAAGTACGATCATTGAACTTTATCTAAAAGAGGAGATGTTTGAGCAGGCTCTCAAATATATTATAGCTCAAAAAAGTCTCTTCACCTTAAGTCTATACCATAAATATCTTGCTAAAAAATTCCCAGCAATATATTTTAATGCTTACCAAGAATTAATCCCTCCTTTTGTTGATAGCAGAACGGGAAGGCCACATTATAGAGAAATTGTTAAATATTTAAAGCAGATGAAAAAAATAAAGGATTTTACAGAAGAGTTCAACAAGTTAATCAACCTGCTCAAAACCAAATATGCAAATAGACCTGCTTTTCTAGACGAGATGAAGGCTATTTAGAATATGAGAGCAATTCAAGAAATAATATGTAATATACAAGGGACAGCTTGGGTTCGAGACTTGATCGAAAAGACAGTCTCTAATTTTCCAGAAATATCTGGAAAAACAGAATAGGAATTAGCAGTAATATAAGGAAAAAATTATTATAGGATTGCAAAAAGTGTCCTCTCGGGACACTTTTTGCAATATATTTATAATAATATCTTGAAAAAATTATATTACTAATGTAAAATGTAGCTCAGGAGGACACGAAATGCATTATGAAAGCAATAAATTAAAAACTATTGGACCTCAAGCAGCACATTTGATTACCACACTTCACGAACAAAACAAACCTATATTTCGCCTGAAGGAGGTACAAAAAATTCTTCGCGTAGATGAAGTATCCTCGCGTAGTTTTGTTCGCAAGCTGGTAAATAGAGGAGTTGTTACGCGTTTAAAGCCAGGACTTTTTATTTTAGTCCCATTTGAACTGGGGAAAAAAGCCGATTATATAGGGAATCCATTCGTGGTGGCTCGTGAGATTATGAGTGGAAAAGACTACTTTCTTTCCCATGCTACAGCCATGGAAATTCATGGAGGGATTACTCAACCTCAATTAATTATTTATGTAACGACCTCGAAATCCCGCAGATCTATCACTATAATGGGTATTGAATTTAGATTTATCCATAACCAGAAAAAATATTTCTTTGGTATAGATGATCATTGGGCAACAAAACAAGAGAAAGTAAAGGTTAGCGATCTGGAACGAACAATTATCGATGGTCTCAAGCAACCAGAATATTGCGGTGGTTTGACGGAAGTGGCCAAAGCACTTTGGATGCGTCATCAGGATATAAATGTGAATCGACTTATTGGTTATGCAATAAAGATTGACGTAGGTGCTGTCATTCGTAGACTTGGATTTTTACTTGAACTTTATAAAATCGGCACTTCTGAAGACTGGAAAATCCTTTCTTCACATTTAACTGAAACTTATGTGCGGTTAGATCCGCTTTTACTATCTGAAGGAAAATTCCTGCGAAAGTGGAGACTCCAGCTTAATGTAGCTCCTGAAGAACTTCTATCTGTAGTGAGGACATAGTCGATGATACCTCAGCGAAATCTTTCCTTGCTCTCTAATCGGCTCGCACGAAAAGAAGATCGACGTATTCCAGAAACAGTCCTTGAACGTGACTATTGTCTTTCCTGGTTTTTAATAGGATTATCCCATAGTCCTCTTAAGGATATTCTCCTATTCAAAGGAGGTACCTGCATCAAAAAGTGTTACTTTCCCGATTATCGTTTTTCAGAAGATCTTGATTTTACTCTAGCAAAAGAGTGTACCTTTGAGAATATCCAGAAGAATCTTGATATAGCCTTTAAGCATATATATTTGTCCTCAGGTATTAAACTAAATTTTCACCATTACGATCGTCACACCCATGAAAACACTTATACCTTTTTCCTGGGATACGAAGGACCCCTGCCCAGTGTTTCTGGTAAGGAAGTCAAGGTAGATATTACCATAAGGGAAAAAATTGTTTATCCTGTCGAGGAGAGAATAATTCTCAGGGGATATGAAGAATATAAAGATTTACCTGAGGACGGGGCGATTCGTACCTATTCTATTAACGAAATAGCGGTGGAGAAAGTCGTTGCTTTATTAGATAGAGCGCGCAACGAACCACGAGATCTTTATGATATATGGTATCTGATTTCTAATCAGCATGTGGATATCGCCGAGTTGATTGAGGCTGTTGAAGAGAAGTTGGAATTTCGAGAAAAAAAATTAACCGATGTAAGGGAAGAATTTTTACGAAAAGAACCTCGGTTTAAAAAACTTTGGCAAATACGTCTTTCCTCTCAGATGACATCCCTTCCTGAATTTGGCCAAGTTTATCGAGAGGTACAGCGAAAGTTTAGACAAGCAGGATTATTAAAGCAAAGAAAAATTTGAACAAATATGAACACATCTTATTTTCTTGGATAATTGAT
>CAYTVM010000243.1:0-3573 GCA_964441685.1 uncultured Atribacterota bacterium
TCAATTTAAACGAAAAAAGCTGGCAGTCGAGTAGTCTTAGTACTAATTTAATTATTTTAGTACCTTAAACCCAAGACTTTGCTTCCTATCCTTTCGAATAGTTTACCTTTCTCAACTTTTTAGAGCTTATTCTTATCCAAATCACCTCCCTGTGATAGATAATAATATCTTCTTCATTAATTAGGGTATTAAAATTAATTCTCTACTATTATACCATTCCCAAAATCAAGCAATTTTAGACATCAATTTACAAATTATTTAAATATTTTTGGATATTATTTTTTTATTTGTTGATTTAGCTAATTATAGGTATAATACTTCGATATTATATTAATACAATAAATTTAGAGTTGTCAAGTAGATACCCACGGGCAAGCCCGTGGCACTTTAAAACAATTCAAGCTTCGCTTGACCTAAATCCTGAGTTTTTTGCCATTTTACGTATTCTATTATGCTTTTTTCATCCAAGCCTATAGTAGAGACAAAGTACCCTGGTGACCAGACAATATTCTCTTTCCAATATACCTTGGATAGCCAGGAAAACTTTTTCCTTAGTCTACTTGATGTTTGAGCTTTTATTCTACTTATTACCTCGGATACTTTGTATTTGGGCGGTATGATCATCACCATATGGATATGATCTACCTGGATATTGTATTCGATGATCTCGCATCCGGAGAGGCTTCTTATAATTTTGGGAAAAAGTTTTCTTAAGTACCCCCGTAGACCAGGATTTAGGATACGGCGGCGATATTTAGGTATCCATACGATATGATATTCGGTGCGATATGCACTATGTCCTGATAGTCTTATTTCCATAAGTACATTGTAACATATCGCCGCCTAACCATTCATCCACGGGCAAGCCCGTGGTATTCTGCCCTTCGGGTTAATAAAATTAACATTTTTTGTATTTTTTTGTTATAAATTCCCAAATTTAATTATAACGTTATCTACTAATTTTCTTTATCAGTAGTAATAACTTAAGCACCGCTTGATTTACAGTAATCTTATTTGCCAATATCGTTCGATTAGATGTTCTCTTCCCATAAAATAATTCATTCGCCTCGCCATCCTCCTGGATAGCTGAACCCTGGAAAGAAGCTCCGATGTAAGCCCCCTTACTTATAGAATAAGAATATATCGAGGCTTTAAATTTATAGTCTGTA
Organism: uncultured Atribacterota bacterium; assembly: GCA_964441685.1. Classification (GTDB taxonomy): domain Bacteria; phylum Atribacterota; class Phoenicimicrobiia; order Phoenicimicrobiales; family Phoenicimicrobiaceae; genus Sediminicultor. The sequence continues at coordinate 1,170 of CAYTVM010000243.1, forward strand.
TCTGCTGAAAGAGATCTTCCCAGTGGGCCTGCGGCGATACTGGCAGTTCCGCCCAGGATAAGATTATCTTCCGTAAACCCTTCCATTCCCCTTTCATTGGAAATAACTAAAACCAGGGCAATAGACTGAACTCCTATTTGCGGGCCGACACTTATGCTTTTCATTTTTACAAAGGCGGGGCCATACCATATGCCCACCCTACTATCTTTTCTAAATATTATTCCTTTTCCATACTGTCCGCCAATTCCCCATCCTATTTTAATGATTGAAGGAAAGATGGCTATGCCTTTCGTTGCTTTCAAAAGAGCTCCAAAAGCCCCGCTATCCTCTGATACCGACATTTCTTCTAATACTTCGATAGATTGGTTAATTATTTCTGATGGGGTCATTGGGGCTACTTGACCCATACAAGTTAAAACTAAAAATAATAATAACGCAAGAATAATAACCATTGCAGTTTTATTTTTCATTTTTTATCTTACCTTCATAATTAACGGATAGCATATCTTTTATAAAATTTTTCTTCTCTTTGGTTTTAGATTTTTTTATCTTTATTACTTCACGATAAAGATTTAACATTCTTTCGGAAACTGTATCAATATTATATTTTTCAGAAGTCTTTAATGCTCCCCGAGAGAGCTTCTCCCTTAATTCTGGCCTTTTAATAATTTTTTCTAATGCATCAGCAAATTTTTCAACATCATCATCAACTAACAACCCATCCAGTCCGTCTGTCAGTATATCTACTGCTCCCGGAGCCTTAACCGCCAAGACGGGAACTCCGGAAGCTAATGCTTCTATCGTTACAATTCCAAAAGTTTCTGTTGTAGAAGTAATAGTAAATACATAAGCCATCTTGTAATAGTGCTGAATTTCTTCATAACTTACTGTTCCTGCAAATATTACATCTTCTTCTACTTTCAAAGTTCGGGTAAGCTGTTTTAGTTCATCCATGGCCGGGCCATTACCTACTATTAATAATTTTTCTTTACTAATTCTTCTCTTTTTGATAATTGCTAATGCTTTTATAATCTTATCTATACTCTTTTCTGTAGCTACCCTGCCCACAAAGAGAATTATTTTATCATCTTCCCTTAGATGGTATTTTTTCTTAATTTCTGTTCTTTTCCATTCATCATCTTCCCTGAAAGAAATCAAATGTATTGCGTTGGGAATCACCTCAATTCTGTTTTTAATTCCATAGCTCTCTATTAATTCTTTCATTGAGGCAGACGGAGTAGTTACACAATCTGTTTTATAAGCTAAATTAGAAATGATCATTTTAATTGCTTCCTGGGTTACTCTTTCCGGAATAGGGTAAATATAATAAGCATATTGTTCATATTGAGTATGAAGCGTCAATATTTTAGGAATACCAAATTTTTTGCCATACATTATAGCTGGTGAGCTCAGTAAAAAAGGATGATGAATATGAATGATATCGGGATTAAATTCAGTTATCACCTTTTTTACCCTAAAGGACAAAGGTATGGCAAGAGGATATTTCACTTTACCGGTAACATTTACCGATTTGTATCTAAATATATTTTTTTCTTGATCAAGATAATCTTCTACCTTGGGAGCAAAGATATAAACTTCATGCCCTTTTCTTTGGTAGGCTTCTTTTAATGAAGATATACTGGTAACAACTCCATTAACCAGCGGTTTATAACAATTAGTAAAAAAAGCAATTCTCACTTTATTTTCTCCGTAATCCGAAATTAAAATATTATTTTATTTTGCTTTGATAATTTCAATTTTGAAAAGTATTTATTTTACAAAATCTAAGTTCCATAAATTTGAATAGTCCTATGGTTATTGTATATTAATTAATCGAAATAACAAAATAGAGTAATTGACCAATTAGTCAATTCACCGATTCCCCGATTAACCAATTCTCCAATTAAATTAGTTTGCCAGGTAACCAACTAACTATCTAACCTTTTCTTATTACTCATTACTGTATTTCTAAACGCTATACGCTGTACGCTAATTCATCTCTATGCTATTCTGTATTTTGAATTTTGTATTTTATTTGCCCGCAATTCCTGCCCGCACCTATACGCTATACGCTCCACGCTTTTTCTCTTTTTTCTTCACTATATACTATATACTCGATACTATATACTGTTTTATTTTAATTCTTTTTCTGCCTGTTTTAGCCAATACGCTGCTTTTATATTTTCCGGTTCTAACCGCAAGACTTGTTTCCAATTACTCACAGCTTCCTGATAATTGCCCCGCTCGTAATAAATTCTAGCCAACCAATAATAAGCCGAAGAAAAATTAGGGTTGGACCTCACTGCTTGACGGTATTCATATATTGCTTCTTCAAATAACCTTTGTTCGTAAAGATTATATCCTGCTTCATAATGAGAATATGCTGCTTTCCCGTATTTTATAG
>CAYTVM010000244.1:0-3555 GCA_964441685.1 uncultured Atribacterota bacterium
GGGTCAGGTTTGGAGATGCCCATTAAAGTAGAGGAATAAACCTCATCAAAGATTTTATAACACCCTTGATTTAAAAGATAGTAATAATGTGAATCAATGGTATTGGTGCCGCAAACAACTCTTGAATGATTTCTTAGCTCTTCTATTATATCCTTTGTTCCCTGGATTATTCCCGGGTGAAAAAACTTACCAAATAATTCTTCCTTTACTTTTTTACCATATCTCAAAGAGAATCTTACCCAAAATTCATGACTACTAATCTTTCCGTCCAGAAGTTCTTTAAAATTTTCACCGGAATAAATAAAGAAATTTTCTTCAGTAATTCCCAGATAATTACTTATAACCGGAATATTATTAAAGTCACAACACAGGACGCCTCCCATATCAAAAATATAAAGTGTCTTCATTGCTATTTTTATTATCCTTTCCTTGATGAATATAGGGCGGCACCACTCAGGAAATATTTAGATAGTTTAAAAAATACTATCAATATAGGGATACTCGCTATGGCAGCGACCGCCATCATTGCCCCCTCATCGGTGTGCTTTTCCGCCATAAATTTAACAATATATAAAGGTATGGTCTTCATTTCTTCGCTCTGTACCACTAATAAAGGCCATAATAAATTATCCCATTGAGCTTTAAAAGTAAGAATAGCCAGAGTCGCCACAGCTGGAATACTGTTTGGTAAAATAATGGTTCTGAAAATCATTAATTCGCTCGCTCCATCTATCCTGGCCGCATCCAATATTTCATCAGGAAATGTAATGAAATATTGCCTCATTAAAAATACACCAAATGCATTGACTAAAAAAGGAGCTATTAATCCAGCATAAGAATCCTGAATTCCTAATTTAGTAGTAACCAGATAAAGGGGGATCATTATGGCCTCAAAAGGTATCATCATAGTGGCCATAATTAACATAAAGACCAAATTTCTACCTTTGAAATAATATTTAGCCAGACCAAATCCGGCCAGAGCTGATAAAATTACCGTGGTGGCAGATACCACTGAAGCGACTATTAAGGAATTTAAAATATTTCTGATATAGGTAAAGCTTGCGTCATTGCCCTTGATTCCCTGCCAATAATTCTGCCAATAGAAGCCTTTCGGAATCCAACGGTAAGGCATTTTTAAGATATCATTGGCCGGCATGAGAGAGGCAGTAAACATAAATATGATAGGAGCAAGGATAAATAAAGCTGCCAGAATAAGAAACACCCATATAAATATATCAATGATTAAGAATTGACGGTTAGTCTTATTCTTTTTTCTTTGCATGGCATTACTCCTAAAAAATATTTTCCTTAATAACTGATTTCATCAGCCCGGGAAGTTTTAAATTGCACCCAGGTAAATAACATCATGATAATAAATAAAATAACACTCATAGCACTTGCCCTGCCAATCTGATGATCTCTTATGGCAGTATGATAAATATTTAAAGTAATAACATTTATAGGAGCTAGGGGAGCTCCTCCTTGAGTAAACAAATACTGGGTACTGAAGGTCTTCAAACACTGGAGCATCGACATAATAGAAACTAAAATAGTCGTCGGTTTCAAAAGTGGAAGAGTGATATACCAAAAATTTTTCCAATCATTTGCCCCATCTATTTTGGCAGCTTCATAGATACTTTTAGGAATCGAGGCCAGTCCAACAATAAAGATGATAGTAAAATAACCCACATATTTCCAAAAATAAACTAGCATAGTAGACATTTGAACCATGATCGAATTAGCCAGCCACTTGTGGTCAATACCGGGAGTGTTCATCATCAAATTTATCCACTGATTCCCCAGCCCCCTGGGATCAAAGATGATAAGCCAGATTACTGCAGCTACTACAGATGACAAAACAGCGGGAGAATAATAAGCCATCTGAAAAAAATTCTGAAATCTCTTTCTGGACATAATAAAAATAGCAAATATGAGGCTAAAAATTAAAAGGGGTACAAAAGTTCCCAGAGTGAAAACCACTGTAGCTCTTATAGAATCCCAGAAATCTGGAGATTTAAGAAGATAACTATAATTACCAAGCCCGATGAAATCAGGTGGTTTTAAGGATAAAAGTTTTTTCTTGAATAGACTGGTATAAAGGGCATTAAAAATCGGATAGAAACTGAAAAGGGAAAAAAAGATGAGTGCCGGAGCAACGAATATCCATCCCGAGCGGGCTTTTTTCCGTTCAATGCTATAAGTTGGTATTCGTTTACTCATTAACTATACTCCTTCTTTGAGAACCACAGGGCTAAGTCAAATAATAACCCAGCCCTGTGGTTTCAACTAATACCATTATTCTTCGTCAAGTACTTCCTGAACTTTTCTCTTTAATGTTTTTAATGCATCCTCTGGCGAAACACCGGCTAACATGACTGATTCTACAGCTTCTCTGATATGTGACTGAATTTTGGCACTATTCTCTCCATAATATACGATATGACCTTTGGCCATATCATTGGTAAACACATCGGAGTAAGGCATAGATTTGTAGGTCTCTGAATTCATCAGTTCAACTGTAGGCTGGACAATATTGACTTTGGTCAGATATTCTTCTGGATGGCTAAGCATATAAGCCACAAATTTCCAGGCCATTTGCTGATTTTCTTTCGGTTTCTGACCGTTAACCATATAATAATGTCCATAATACGCTGCAGGAACATCTTTTACCGCATTTTCGAACTTCGGGAAGGGAACAACCATCCATTCTTTGCTCTCATAAAAAGCAGGGTTATCTGCGTTAATCCTTCCTATCTGATAAAGTCCGGTATGACACATAGCTATATCATTATTATCCATGTTGAAAAGTTTTCTGGCATTGGTATAAGTCGGTGAACCGAGATTTCTACCGCTGGGACCCCATTCCTGCATAAATTTAAGAAATTTTAGCCAGGCTTGGTCATTGACAATGGCAGTTTTACCATCATCGCTAATCAACTGTCCTCCGAGCTGTTCAACCATAGGTACCATGGCTACAAGATAATAGGGGTATCTGAAGTCAAATCCTCTTCTGTTAAGAATTTCACCTTCGCGGATACATAACTTATCCGATACTTCCACCATTTCTTCCCAGGTTTTAGGATAATCCTTTTCAGGATCTAATCCAACATCCCTAAACACTTTTTTATTAATGAAGATACACCAATTAGTTAATTCTAAGGGTAGTCCATAAAGTTGTCCTTTATAGGTTACCGGATCTAATACCCCGGGAGTATAGGCATCGTAAACTGCCTGCAGACTGGGATAACCCGCGGCTTCGAAGTCAAGGGGAGCAAGACGCTCATTGGCTATATAGGCATATTCATCTTCAATTGACATATTAAAGATATCCGGACCCTGATTTGCAGCAAACGCAGTCAAAACCAATTCCTGAATTTGGCCTGAACCACTGGTAACTCTCTTGATGGTCACTCCTGGATTAGCCTGCTCAAATTCAGCAATATACCTATCTTCAATTTCCGTTCTATTGGGATCTTCGTGAGTCCAGAAAGTAATTTCCATGTTAGCAGCTGCATTAACTGTTATAGAAAGAAGAAGCACAAAAAGAAAAATAGT
>CAYTVM010000245.1:0-3546 GCA_964441685.1 uncultured Atribacterota bacterium
AATACTTAAAAGTTTTATTAGATATTGGATTCTTAAATCCACAAAATCCGCCCATTGTAAGCTTTGAGATAAAACCGCTGGCTGATGAGTCCTCAGAAGTGGTTATTGCTAATGCCAAGCGGGTGTTAAGAGAAGCTTGGGCAAAAATTTAAAGGAGGAATTAACAATGAAAAAAATTGGATTTATTGGTGTTGGTATCATGGGTAAACCAATGGCTAAAAACCTAATTAATACAGGTTACGATATGATTGCTTATGATGTTGTCGAAGAAGCTTTAAATGAAATAGTGGAATACGGAGCGGACAGGGGGTCATCACCCAAGAACATAGCAGAAAATAGTGATATGATTTTTACTATGCTGCCGAATTCTCCTCAGGTGAGAGAAGTGGTGCTTGGGAAAAATGGTGTCATCGAAGGGGTAAGGAAAGGTCAAATTCTGGTTGACATGAGTTCTATTGCACCTTTGGCTTCCCAGGAAATTGCCAGGGAGCTTGAGAAAAAAGGTGTGGAAATGTTAGATGCTCCGGTAAGCGGTGGTGAGGAAAAAGCAAAATCCGGAACACTTGCTTTTATGGTTGGTGGCAAAAAAGAAGTATTTGAGAAATGTAAAGATATTCTGGATGTTATGGGTGGAAGTGTGACTTTGGTAGGCGATATTGGTGCTGGACAAACCACCAAATTAGCGAATCAGGTTATCGTTGCATTAAACATAGCGGCTGTTGCGGAGGCTATGGTTCTGGGTAAAAAAGCAGGAGTAGATCCCGAAAAAATTTTCAATGCTATTAGAGGCGGTCTTGCCGGTAGCAAATGCCTGGAAGATAAAGCACCCAGGATGTTAAAAGGAAACTTTGCTCCCGGTTTTAAGATGAAACTGCACTTAAAAGACCTGACCAATGTTTTTGAAACCAGCCGGAGCTTACATACTGCCATGCCGTTAACTGCTCAGGTCATGGAAATGATGCAGGTTCTTATCGCTGATGGCAATACCGAAATAGACCATGCTGGATTAGCTTTGTTTTATGAAAAAATGAATGGGATTTCTTTAAAGCAATAGCATATTGCATAATGAAATATAAATATTTATAGTTATTCCATTGATATCTGATATCTATTTTATATTATTTTAAATTTAAAAAAAGAATTAGAAGAAGGAGGGGTATTAATGCCAATTATAGATTCCAAGACAGGAAAAACAAAAAAGGATTATACAGTTGAAGAGTTAGTTGAAAAAGCAAAAGAGATGAGAGCCTATAGTCTGGTGGCTATTACTGCTGCCGGTTCCGGTCATACCGGAGGTGTTTTATCCATTATGGATGTAACCGCAGCCCTATACCTAAAAGAGATCAACCATGATCCGGCGAATCCTGACTGGGAAGACCGGGATAGAGTTTTTTGGTCAGTAGGACATAAGGCGCCGGCTATCTATGTTGCCCTGGGAGAAACAGGCTATTTTCCTATTGACGAAGTGGTGAAATTAAGAAAATTATGGTCCGGTTTTGAAGGCCACCCCAACCGCTTTAAATTACCGGGGCTGGAAATGTCCAGTGGTTCATTGGGACAGGGTTTGGGGGTTGCTGTCGGCTGTGCTTTAAATGCCAGGTTAGAAAAAAAAGACTATAGGATTTTTTGTATTTTAGGAGACGGTGAATTGGATGAAGGTTCAGTATGGGAAAGTGCGATGTCTGCCGCTCATTACAAATTAGATAACCTGGTAACCATAGTGGATAGAAATAATCTGCAGATTGACGGACCAACCGAAGAAGTTATGCGATTGGAATTGTTGATTGAAAAATGGCAGGCCTTTGGCTGGCATACCCTGGAGATTAACGGCCATGATATGACCGAGATTCTAAAATCCTTCGAGAAGGCAAAAACTCTAAAAGGCAAACCGACAGTTATCATTGCCCACACGATCAAAGGAAAAGGAGTATCCTATACTGAAAATGTAGTCGGTTATCACGGTGTATGCCCCAAGGATGGACGAAAAGGAGTAGAATCATTAGATAAGGCCTTACAGGATATTAATGCCAAAAATTTTGATGAGAAAAAAGTAGATGCCCTACTTCAAAAGGCCTGTACATATCAGGAAGAAGTCGACCAGAAGGTTAATAAAGCGATGCCCAAATTCAGCCGGGATTACTGGTGGAATAAAGCAGAGACCATGAAGGTGAAAATGATGCCAACCCGAAAGGGATTCGGGAATGCCCTTGAGAAATTGGGTGAATCGAAATCGGTGGTAGCCTTCGGTGCTGATATTACCAATTCGATCTGCATGAATCAATTTTATGAAAATCATCCGGAAAGAAAAGAACGGTTTTTCCAGATAGGCATTGCCGAGCAGAATATGACCTCAGTGGCTTCCGGATTTGCCAAAGAAGGTAAAACGGCCTTTATCGGTTCATACGGTGTCTTTGTTACCGGCAGGAACTGGGACCAGATCAGGACCACCGTTTGCTATAATAATTTAAATGTAAAAATTGCCAATGCCCATGCCGGTTTATCAGTAGGTCAAGACGGTGCAACCCATCAGGCTTTAGAAGAAATCAGCAATATGTATTATTTACCCAATATGCACCTTATTGTTCCCAGCGATTCTCTGGAGACAGAAAAAGGAACCCTGGCTGTAGCTAAAATTCAAGGTCCGGCAGTGATCAGATATGCCCGGGAAGCCACCCCCATTGTTACCAAAGAGGATACACCTTATGCATTCGGCAAAGCCAATGTTATCCGTTTCAGAGAAGAAAAAGAAGCATTTGTTGATGCCTTTGAGACCAAACTTGCTTCTGACTGTTCATCTGAAAAAGAAGATGTTTGTATTATAGCCTGCGGACCCATGGTGGCAGAGGCCATGCGGGCTGCCTATATCTTAAAGAAAGAGTATAACCTTGAAACCAGGATACTCAACGTTCATACAATCAAACCCCTGGATAAAGAGAGCGTTCTCAAAGCTGCCGAAGAAATCGGACTGGTGATGACTGTGGAAGAACACCAAAAGGGTGGATTCGGCAACATCATTGCCGGTGTGATTGCCGCCGGTAAAAAGTTTAACGCTCCCCTGTTATTGGATATGATGGGTGTGGAAGATCAATTCGGTTTATCCGGTGCCCCCTGGGAACTGCTTAAAACCTTTGGGCTCACTGCCGAGCATATCGCAAAAAGAACGAAGGCATTAATCGAAAAGAAATAAATAAAAAGGAATGATAAGAATGGCTGTCAAAAAAATCACTATAACAACCGAAGACCTTAAAGTGGGAGCCAGTTTAAATGATAGCAAAACTGCGCAAAATATTTGGGATGCACTGCCCATTGAAGGCATAGTCAATACCTGGGGCGATGAGATTTATTTTTCCATACCGGTTAATGTTGGATCGGAGAACGCGAAGGCAGTAGTTTCAGAAGGTGATTTAGGTTATTGGCTACCCGGTAATGCCTTTTGTATCTTCTTTGGACTCACCCCAGCAAGTCAGGGTGATGAAATCAGGCCTGCCAGCCCGGTAAATATCTTCGGAAAGATAATAGGAGATCCTAAAGTATTTAAAAAAGTCA
>CAYTVM010000246.1:0-3536 GCA_964441685.1 uncultured Atribacterota bacterium
GGAGATCTGGTCTTAAAAGAGGTAGTAAAATTATTCAAATCTACCTTACGGGAAATTGATATCACCTGTCGCATGGGAGGAGATGAATTCTTAATCATCTTTCCGGATAGTTCCCTGAAAGAAGCACCCTTAATTAAAGCAAGATTAGATAAGGATTTAAATAAATTGAACCAGACTCTAAACAAACCTTACCAGATAGAGCTCAGTATTGGCCTTTCGGAATACGATCCCGTTAATCCTTTAATCATGGATGAATTAATTCGCATAGCTGATCAGAAGATGTATGAGGAGAAAAGGAACAAAAAACAAGAAAAAGAATAGTTTTGGATAAAATAATTTTTTATAATTTTACCCGGATTGTAATGGTAATTTAGAAAAAGTTAAATAATTAAACAAAAGAGAATGTTAAAAAAATTGTAGGATTTAAATAATAGCGATACTATTTATATACTTATTTATCTTATAGGATGATTAGGAGGTGAAAATGAAAGATAAAGATAAGACAAAGATAGAATTAATTAAAGAATTAAAAACGACACAGAAAGAGCAAGAAAAAGATGTATTCAAGAATATAGCCGAACACAAGGAAGCAGTGGAGGAATTGAAAGAATCGGAAGAAAGATACCAAGCCGTATTCGAAAACACCGGTACTGCAACTATGGTTGTCGAAAAAGATATGACTATCTCTATGGTAAACACCCAATGCAAAAAACTGTGCGGATATTCTAAAAAGAAAATTGAAAATAAAATGAAATGGACAGATTTTATCGTTCCGGAGGATTTGGAAAGGGTAAAAAAATATCATATTTCCAGGAGAAAATCCGGAAAAGAGCCCCCAACAGAGTATGAATTTCGTATGATAGACAGAAAAGGCAAGGTTAAAGATATATTTTTGAAAATTGGTATGATTCCCAATACCAAAAAGAGCATAGCTTCCTTAACGGATATTACCGAACTAAAGCAGGCAGAGAGAGCCCTCCAAGAAGCGCATGACCAATTAGAGGAGAAAGTAGCCCAACGAACCAAAGAACTAGAAGATGCAAACCTAAAACTGCAGGAAGTCGACCGCCTAAAATCTATGTTTATTGCCTCTATGAACCATGAACTGAGAACCCCTCTTAACTCTATCATCGGTTTCACCGGTATCATTTTACAAGGGATGTCCGGAAAGATTAATAAAGAACAGAGAAAGCAGCTTACCATGGTGAAGAAAAGTGCCAATCATCTCTTAGCCCTCGTCAATGATGTCATCGATATAAGCAAGATAGAAGCAGATAAAGTGAAAATTGCTATCGAGAAATTTGATCTTATCTCTCTTGTTCAAGAGGTTAAAGACTCTTTTGCAGTTATTGCAGAAGAGAAAGGGCTTAAATTATTATTTCAAACACCTTCAACACTTCTAATAAAAAGTGATAAGCGAAGAACCAGGCAGGTTATGGTAAATTTAATAAGTAATGCCCTAAAATTTACCGACAGAGGAGAAATAGAGGTAAAAATAAGAAAAAAAGATGTATCAGCAGAAATATCAGTTCGAGATACAGGTGTTGGGATAAAAAAAGAAGATATGGGAAAATTATTTCAAGCCTTTAACCGGATTATCACAAATGACAGATTAACAGCAGGTACTGGCCTGGGTCTTTACCTTTCTAAAAAGATAACAGACCTTTTGGGTGGTGATGTCAAAGTTGAAAGTGAATTTGGCCAAGGCAGTGTATTTACCTTTACTTTACCGTTAAAGCGATAACAGAAATAAAGTTGCAAGCTGAAGAGATTGATTCTTTTATCTCTGCCATCTAAATTTTAACATCTGTGTTATCATTTATTACAGGAGGTTAATAAGATGAAAAGAATATTAATAATAGAGGACAACGAGACCAATATGTACCTTATTGGCTTTATCTTAAGGAAAAATAAATATAAGGTGATAGAGGCCAGAACCGGTGAGGAAGGAATAGAATTGGCACTAAAAAAAAGGCCGGACCTTATCATTATGGATGTCCAGCTACCCGGTATCGATGGGCTGGAAGCGACCAGAAGGATAAGAAAATCAAAGATAGATGGAGAGATTCCCATTATCGCACTTACTTCTTATGCCATGACCGGAGATAATGAGAGAATTCGTGCTGCCGGGTGCACCGGATACATCGAGAAACCAATCAACCCGGACACTATTATAGGCGAGATTGAGAAATATATAAGGAGATAAAAAAGATGAAGATTCTTATAGTAGACGATATAGAAGAGAATCTCTACCTGCTGGAGGTTTTATTAAAAGGGAGTGGTTATGAAGTGGTCACTGCCGAAGATGGAGTAGAGGCTCTCCAAAAAATAAAAAAAGAAACTATCGATCTGATTATTTCTGATATATTAATGCCTCGAATGGATGGTTTTCAACTATGCAAGGAATGTAAAAAAGACGATAGCATAAAGAGGATACCTTTTATATTTTACACTGCCACCTATATCGATATAAAGGATGGGGAGTTTGCTTTAAGCCTGGGAGCAGCAAAATTTATCCTAAAACCGCAAGAACCAGAAACATTCTTAAAGATCTTAAAAGAGGTCATTAAAGAGCACAAGAAAGAAGTGTTTATTGCTCCTAAAGAGCTTATGAAAGAGGATGAAGGAATATATTTTGAAAAATATAATAAAAGGTTGATACAGAAGCTGGAAAAGAAGATGCTTGACTTAGAAAAATCTGAGAAGCATGTTAATCGCTTGTTTAATGTACTCGAGACAATTTGGAATGTTAATCAATTAATCATAAGAGAAACTAACAGAAATTTACTTTTACAAAAAGCCTGTGATATTTTAATAAAAACGCGGGGCTACAATTCTGTCTGGTTAGGTTTTTAAAAGATGAAAAAACCTTTGCTATCATAGTAGGCTCCCCTCTCACAAAATCTGTCTATCGTTTGCGCGAACAGGTGATGAAGGGAGATAATCCCCCTTGTATTAGAAAAGCTCTTGTCCAGAAAGACCTATTTTGGAAAATAAACACCTATAAGGAATGTGGGGATTGTTACCTAAAAGATAGACATGGTGAGGAACAATCTGCGATTATCCGTCTTGAATATAATCACAAACTTCTTGGATTACTGTCCATAAAACTTGCCACTGGGGTCTATATTGATAAAGAAGAGGAAGGGCTTTTAAAAGAATTAGCTGGTGATATTGCCTTTGGCCTACACAATATAGAAATGGAAAAGAAGGATGAACTGGCAGAAAAAAAATCCAACAAAGTTACCAAAAATTAAAAATAGCTATGAATGCAACCCTTGACACCATGTCCAAGATAGTAGAGGTCAAAGACCCCTCCGGTCACCAGCAGAGGATCTCTCAATTGAGCATAGCCATAGCTAAAGAGCTAAATCTTTCTCAAGATAAGGTTGAAGGGATCAGGATAGCCTCTTTAATTCACGATATTGGGAAGATTAGCCTGCCCGCTGAAATCTTAAGCAAACCTAGCAAGTTATCTGATATAGAATTTAGTCTGATCAAAGAACATTCCCAAATAGGATATAATATCTTAAAAT
>CAYTVM010000247.1:0-3518 GCA_964441685.1 uncultured Atribacterota bacterium
TGATTGAGATTTGGCACTTCATTAAGAATTTTCTTTACAATATTATTTTTTTTTAAGTAATTTATAAAAAATGGTAAAGTAATAACCTGAATTAAAAATGAAGTTAACATTATTAGCGGCCAATAGGTCATTCTTTTCTCCTTAGATGATATTATTTTTTTGGTATTCTTTTTGCCATAATTCTACAATTGTTTCCATTTTCATAGCTCGAGAACCGTTGCATAGGATAAAATCTCCTGGTTTAATTAGATATAAAAGTTTTTTGGCTAACTTTATCTTCTCATTTTTCTTATAAGAAAAAACTCTTTCTTCTGCCATCCCCTCTTCTATAGAAGATTGGGCAATTATTTTTCCTCCCCGACCCACAGTTATTAATATATCAATAGACAATTTTACTATTTTTTTCCCTATTTCTTGATGATAAAAGTCAGCCTTTTCTCCTAATTCCAGCATATCTCCTAAGATAGCAATCTTTCTATTAATTTGCGCAATTTCTGCTAAAGTTTCTAAAGCACTTTTTACTGATAATGGACTTGCATTATAGGAATCATTCAGTATTTTAATACCATTGAAAAAATTACTTAATTGCATATGCAGGTCCAGTGGTTTAAAAGAAGATAGCCCTCTTTCTATTAATTCCAATTCCTTTCCTAAGGCAAAGGCAGCCGTAGTGGCAGCAAGGGCGTTATAGATATTATGCCTTCCCAATAAGGGAAAATATATTTCTTTACTTATATCATTTTGTACTACGAGGGTAAATCTCATTCCTTTGTCGCTTGCTAATCTGATATTGGAAGCCATAATATCACTCTTATTTTCAATACCAAAAGTATATACTTTCTTATTTTTAACAATTTCTAATGCTTTTAAAAAATAAAGATCGTCTCTATTTAAAATGGCTATACCATCTTTATCTAATGATTGTAATAATTCCGATTTAGCCCTAAAAATATTATCCTTTGAACCTAATAAACCAATATGCGCTTCTCCAATATTAGTAAGCACTGCTAAATCTGGAGAAATAAAACTGGTAAGAGTTTTTATTTCTCCCAAACCCCTCATTCCCATCTCTGCTATTAATAATTTATGTGATTTACTAAGCTGTAGCAGAGTAAGAGGAATTCCAATTTCATTATTATAATTTCCTGAAGTTTTTAAAAGAGGTAACTCGCGAGATAGGATATGAGCAATAATTTCTTTGGTCGTAGTCTTTCCGTTACTACCAGTGATGCATATATTAAAAGTTTTAAATTTGCTTTTATAATACCTGGACCAATCCTGCAGGGCAGTAAGAGTATCTTTTACTTCTATGATAATTTTATTTTTATTTACTTTCTCATTCTGTAATAAACCACTCACACTTTTACAAGCCACTACGCCAACTGCCCCCTGATTAAAAGCTTTTAAAATAAAATCATGTCCATCGAAATTGGGTCCAATTATAGCAAAAAATAAATCACCGGGAATTAAAGTTCGGCTATCTATGGAAATCCTATTTATTATGCAATCCTGGTTTCCCTGAATTATCTTTCCCGAGATAGCCTTTATCAATTCTCTAATTTTACAACTTTCCAATCTTTCATCTCCCTGTTAAAATATTTCTTACCACTTCTTCATCATTATGATGGATTACTCTGTTATGATAAATCTGTTCATTCTCAGGCCCTTTTCCAGCAATTAATAGGATATCCCCTTCTTCGGCTCTTCCCAAGGCATGTTTAATAGCCTTTACCCGATCAGTAATGATAATATAATCTTTACCTGTTTTTTTAACCCCTCTCTCGATTTCTTGTGCAATTTCCACAGGATCTTCACTTTTAGGGTTATCCGCAGTTATTACCACATAGTCACTATATGTTCCAATAACTTCCCCTATGGTCACTCTTACTTTATTATATTTCTCTCCTCCATGTCCAAATACAGTGATTATATTATGGGAGGCAAAATTGCGTAAATTCTGTAATATACTCCCTAATCCATGATAATTATGAGCAAAATCTATAATAATAGTATATTTCTGACCATATTCAAGCAATTTGTATCTTCCTGGAGCTCCATAAAATTTATAAAAAGCTCTGGAAATTATGTTAAGAGGAATATCCTGAGTAATAGCCGTTGCTATAGCTGCTAAAGCATTGTATATATTATATTTTCCATTAAAATTTAAAAATATTTCGGTTTCTCCTACAGGTGTTTCCACTATAAATGAAGAACTTTTAAGATCCATTTTTATTTTCTTGGCTCTAATCTCAGCCCCTTTTTCCATTCCATAAGTCATTAAATTTACCTTATTACAATCTATGAAATCCTTGCTGTATTTTTCGTCAATATTAATTATCGCAAATTTTTTAGAATTCTCTTTCTTGCTTTTATTTAAGTTTAAAAACAATTTTTTCTTTGCTTCTAAATAATTAGAAAAATTTTTATGAATTTCGAAATGCTCCTTGCTAATATTAGTAAAGATAGCTATATTAAAATCGCATCCTTCTATGCGAGATAATTGTAATGCATGAGAAGACACTTCCATTACTACATAATCATTCTTCTGTTCAACCATTTTTTTAAGGGTTTTTTGTAAGTCTATCGACTCCATGGTAGTCATCTTAGAGGAGTTAATATTATTGCCAACTATATTTTGAGCAGTGCCCAAAAGCCCGGTTTTAAAACCGGCTTCCTGAAAAATAGCTCTTAGCATATATGTAATAGTGGTTTTACCATTTGTTCCGGTTACTCCAAATAATTTTAATTTTCGCGAAGGAAAATCGTAAAATTGATTGGCTAAAATTGCCAAAGCTTTACGGCTGTCATCTACTCTTATTATAGTAATGCCTGGCCTGGGAGATATTTCCTTTTCTACCACCAATGCAACAGCCCCTCTATTAATGGCTTCATCGATAAAGTTATGTCCGTCAAAAGCAAAACCCTTTATGCATATAAATAAAAAATCTCTCTTTATTTCCCGAGAGTTATGATAAATTCCTTTAATATTGAAATTTAAATCACCATTAATTTCTTTAATGTCTAAATTTGTTATTAATGTACTCAATTTCATAAAAAATTCCCTCTATATTACAAATAGCGTAGAGCGTACAGCATTTAGCGTATAGTATGAAAGATAAGATTGCTGTCTTCTAGTTAAATCTCGTACATAGTATATCGTATCGCCTATTGCGTTTCAATTGAAAACCTATAGAATTTATTAGTTTACCAGTCTCCCTGTCTATCAGTCAATTTAGTTAACCAATTAAATTAGTCGTTAGTTAAAGTCCTTTACAAAACTTTTTGTTCATCTAATCATACAGTTTAATGGTTACTTAGTTTTTTGTTTTTATTCACCATTAACTAAATACTAACGACTAATTGTCCTACACGCTAAACGCTATACGCTTTACGCTATTCATTGGTTGGAACCGATAAATAAGGAAGAACCTTCGAGGCAATCTCCTGGAAAACCGGAGCGGCTACTGTTCCACCATAATAACTCCCCACAGGTTCATCTAATAAAACCAAGATAGATA
>CAYTVM010000248.1:0-3491 GCA_964441685.1 uncultured Atribacterota bacterium
TAGCTTTTAATCAAGAAAGCATTACTCTTTTTACCGAAGAACCATCATCCGGTTTTCGCGAAATCCAGAGTTCTGGTGGTAAAAAATAATAAATACAAATAAAATTCCGTTTAAAAGAGTGTTATAAAAATTAGAAAATATAAAAGGATAAGAGTGCCTTATTTTTGAGGTACTCTTATCCCTGATAAATAAGATAGTAGTAAAAATTGCAAAGGAAATAACTTCTATAAGCTGAAATATAAAATATAAAATTGGCATAAAAAATTGAATTTTCTCATAAACTATCAAAAAATCTATTATTTATAAAAAAAATATAGGAGTCAGGATTATAATTATGAATAAAAATTATTTAAAGATAGAAGTTATTTTTTTATGCTTCGTTACTATTATCCTCAGTTTTTCCATCCTTCTTGAAGCTCAAGAAACAAGAGATTTTCCCCAGTTAACCTCTTTGGAAGCGGCTGCCCTGGCTTACCAGGAAGCTCGGAAGTGGGACTGTGAAGCAGTCTTGTGGTATATGAATCCACATGGGAGAAAACTAGATTATTATTGGGGAGAAAATGACCTTTCCTGGGAATGGGGAATTATCTTTGTCCGGCCTCAAGATGATAAAAGATATAATATTCAAATTGTAAATAACCAGATTATTTCAATGCGAGAAGAAGAGCATGCAAAAAGAATATCTCCCATCCTTCCTTCTTTTCCAAAAGATAAACCGGACATTTCGATGCAGGAAGCTGCCCAGGTGGCTTTTGCTGCGGGCGCTCCTTCCTGGGAAAGAGCTTCTCCAGTATATATTATCGATAATTCTGTGAGCACTTATCGGGGAAAACCGGTGTGGGATTTTCTCTTCGCCTCTCAATCTGCCGCATATACTATAGACGGATTAACTGGGGAATTATTGTCTATCCACTATTTTAACCCGAAGACCGGTAAAAAAATAGCACCGGAAGAAGTTAAACACGAATTCTATCCCGATAAGGTGGCCAGGATAAAAGAAGAAAATTTTATCTATGAATTTTTTGAAGCAATAGATCGGGGAGATGTTGAACAAATATTTTCTATGATGGATGAAAACCTGATTGGAAATGTAAATATGCAGGAGATGTGGAATGCTAATTTTTCCAGTTTAAACAAGATTAAAGTGATTCATATCTATCTCGAAAAAGATCAAAAATGGCTCGATAAACAATCTCTCTATGAAGTCAATATCTATACGATTTCCAAACCGGGTTCTCCTTATTGTGGTTGGGAGGAGGGCGAAAATACCCGCTGGATAACTGTTACAGCCGAGGAAGATAAGCGAAAAATAATCTCTATTGCTACCGGTCCTTAAAAACAGGGTAAGATAAAATATATTTTCAAAGAAGGGGAAAGGAAAGAAAATGATTGTAAGATTGTTAAAACATATTTTTAATTATTTTATTTTATATTTTTTATTTATCTTGCTCTTACTATTTAATATAAATTTGATCGGACAGGGTATAGTGATTGCTCAGAATACGAACCAACAACAATCTATTAATACTGAGGAGCATTTTTCTTTGGTGTTACCTTTAGATTCTGAAGGTGAAGCAACGGTAAATTATTCATTTCAACAGAACAATTTATTCGCTTTTGTCTATGGAAAATCAAATTTAAAAGTGTTAAACCTTGAAACAGAGAATATTGTATATGAAATATCTTATCCCGGTTCTTCGATCTATAATCCCTATCTCATGGACGATTATCTTATTTATATAATTGCACCTGGAAATAACGGTCTAAATTATGAAACTATTAAAGTTGATCTATCTGCCGGGGGACTGGAAAATATTCATTTTTCAGGTAATTTTCGGCAAGGAACCGATGATGGTCATTTGCTCATTTTTAACCACGGAATATGCCAATTGATTGAACCAGAGGAAGGGCAGACATTGTTTGAGCCGGAGATGTCAAAAGGCGGGGAAATCCTTTGCGTAGATGATGTGATAATATTTCCGTTTGACGATAACCAAGGCAATAACTCAGGATATAAAGCAATGTCTACAAATGGGGAAGTAAAATTTACTTTAGAAGAAATCTTTAATGAAGTGCGTATTTTTTTGCCAGAATATCATTCTAAAATTTCAACCTTTCCTTTACCAATATTAATCTGCAGTAATTACAATAATCCAGATGAGAAGCAGTGGTTATTGAATTTTATTAATAAAGAAGGTCAGACTATAGCATCATATTCTCCTGCTGATTTAGACATTGAATATTCTTATGAAAATATTGCGCCCACTCCTCTCAGGATTTTAGATGAAAATCAAAACAATTTTTTATTGCAAATAAGATATGGTAAGAAAGGAGAACCTCAAAGATATTATTATATTTTAACTGGTTTATCCGGAAATATCCTGAAAATATTTGATGAAAATGTTTTTGATGAAACTAACACTGCTGGTTTTGATTGTCAAGGAAATATTCTCATCTTTCAGAATCGAGATGGACTACTGCGAGATATACTGAATTATTACCAGCAAGATGGAACTCTCATCTTTAGTAAGCAAATTCCATCTGTAGTAATATCAAGAAATTTTAAGTTTTTAAGTGATGATGAAATATTAGCATGGACGTATAATCAGTTTGAAAAATATTCATTAACCAATGAAGAGTTGACTGGAATTTATCCCATATCTACTGATTATCAAATTTATCTGGATGACACTATTTTGTATAATAATAAAGTATATTTCTTTGCGAAATCCCGAGGTGGCACTGAACCACCTATTCCTGGGTCTAATTTATTTTCCTTCTCTGCTGCTGATTCTGGTTGGTTAGACATTGAGCTTGTATCAATAAAGCCTAATGCCGGTACAATTTATGAAGTATACAACAATACAGATGTAAGAGTGAAATTTAAAACAGAATATGGTAGCAGCTTTGGAAAAAACCTTACAGTGAACTTTGAAAAAGGTACTGCGTCAGCTGTCAATAATAATTTAGAATATGATTGGCATACTCCTATAATTTTAAATGGCAATGAAGATACGTCTAAAATAACTGTCTCTTATGGTCAAGTCAAAGAGGAATTTGTGATTAATATAATAAATCCTCATCCCCCAACAGCTGCTTTTGAATTTTCTCCGAGTTCTCCGGAAACTGGACAATCAATTGATTTTGATTCTAAATCTTTTGATATTGGTGAAGGCAACGGAATTAATTCTTATCATTGGGATTTTGGGGATGGGGATACAACAAAATGCTTAGAATCGTCAATTGATCATATTTTTTCCCAAGCAGGAGAATATATAGTTACTTTAAGGGTTACGGATAATCAGGGAGGGACAGCTCAAATTAGTCAAAATATTGAGGTTGTTGAGGTTATTGAAGCATCCTTGCAGGTAATGGTCTTAGATGGGGAAATGCCTCTTGAAGGGGTAAAGGTTACCCTTTCAAAGAGTACAGATACGGATTTCATTGCCCACGACACTTTTCTTACGACAGAAACAGATGGCACCTGTGAA
>CAYTVM010000249.1:0-3477 GCA_964441685.1 uncultured Atribacterota bacterium
CAAATGATACATAATACTCGATACGAATTTATTCTATCTTTTAACTCCTGAATTCTACTTTTCTATATTTTCTTTACTAAATACTATATACTATATACTAATCATCCTACCATAATTTTCTCTTCAGGATATCTAATCATTTCCGGTTCACGCTTTTGAATTAATGATAAGGCAAGGCCCAAAGGTCCAATTCTGCCGGTAAACATAGTGATAATAATTATCATCTTACCAGCTATACTCAAAGACGAAGTAATACCTGTTGATAATCCTACTGTACCAAAAGCTGAAACAACCTCAAATAATACTTTTATAAAATTCTCTCCTTCTGTATAAGATAATAGAATAGTCATGATAATAACCAGACCCAGGGAGAGGGTGATAACGGTTAAGGCTTTAACAATGATATCCTGTGATATTCTTCTTCTGAAGATTTGAATTTCTTCTTTCCCTTTTAGTGAGGACCAGACGTATAATATAAGTAAACCAAAAGTAGTCGTCTTCACTCCTCCTCCGGTAGAGCTGGGAGAGGCACCGATAAACATCAAGATAATCATTAAGAAAAGAGTGGCGTTTTGCATGCTTCCGATATGAATGGTATTAAAACCAGCGGTACGGGCAGTGACCGATTGAAAAATTGAACTATATATTTTCTCAGAGAAATCCAGGTTTCCCATGCTGGAAATATTTTGAGATTCTATCAGGAATATAATTACGAAACCGACGAGAGTAAGTATAAAGCTGATTTTTAAGGCTAATTGAGCGTGTAAGGAGAGGATTCCGTTTTGTCTGTATTGAAAGAGTTCCAATAAAACCAAGAATCCGATTCCCCCTAATATAATTAAAATGATAAAAGTAAGATTGATAGCTAAATCTCCTTTATAGCGAATGAGGCTATCTGAAAAGAGAGAAAATCCGGCATTGCAAAAGGCTGAGATAGAATGAAAGACGGCCAGGTACAAAGCTGGCAATGGAGAATAGCTCTTCTGCCAACGGAAGAAGAGGATAATGGTTCCGGTAATTTCGATAACTGCAGTAAATATTAAGATATATTTTGCTAAGCGGACTAATCCTCCGATAGAAAATTGGTTTAAGGATTCCTGCATGATGAGTCTTTGCTTTAACGAGATTTTCTTTCCAACTAAAAAGGCCAACATGGTAGACATAGTCATAATTCCTAATCCTCCGCACTGTAAGAGAATCAGGATAACTGATTGCCCAAAAGTAGAAAAATCTTTTCCGGTATCCAGCACGATCAATCCGGTAACACAGGTGGCGGAAGTAGCAGTAAAAAGGGCGTTGATAAAACCTATGCTCTTTTGTGTACTGGAAGCTGCGGGAAGAATAAGAAGTATAGTGCCTACAGCAATTGCCGAAAGAAATCCTAATGCTAATACCTGAGGCGGTGATAATTTTTTTTCTTTTACCCTTTTAATAATTGGTATAGTTTTTTACCTCGTTTTTGAATTTTGCTTTCAATTCAATTATACCTCTTGATTCGTTAATTAATGACTTGGTTAGCTGGTTAACCAAGTCATTAATTTATCTTGCATTTTATATTTTCCTTACACTGATAACCAGCATCTATACGCTAAACGCTATACGCTCCACGCTAGTTTTATTATTTTCTCCAAAATTCCGGAACTACCAGAACCAAAACAGTATATATTTCCAATCGACCCAATAACATACAGAAAGTTAGAATAATTTTTCCTAAAGGTGGAATAAAGGCATAAGTCTGACTCGGTCCCACCAGACCAAGACCTGGTCCTACATTTCCTAAAGTAGCAGCAACTGATGCCATGGCACTGACTATATCCAGTCCCAATATAGTCATTACAAAAGAGGAGATAACAAAAATACAGATATAAAGAAAGAAAAATCCGGTAATATTACGCATCACATCTTCAGAAACTACCTTATCTCCTAATCTAATGGGAAATACCGCTTGAGGATGAATCAGTTTAAGAAATTCTCTCTGGGCTTGCTTTATAAGAAGGAGAACCCGAATATTTTTAATAGCTCCACCGGTTGAACCGGCACAACCGCCTATGAACATTAAAATAAGTAAAATACTTTTGGAAAATGCTGGCCAGGTATCATAATCTGCGGTTGCGAAACCAGTAGTAGTAACGATAGATACAACCTGGAAGGAAGCATATCTTAGAGCAGTAAAGATTGAGTTATAAATGGTCACTCTTAGTTCGGTGGTAACAGCCAGGACAGCAATCAGAACCACGCTTCCGTAAAAAAGGAATTCTTTATCTTTGAATAAGCTTTTTATATTTCCATGAAGGGTTTGATAATGTAAGGTGAAATTTGCACCGGCTACAAACATAAAGAAAATGATAATAATTTCAAAGACCGGATTGTTATAAGCACCTGTACTTAGGTTTTTAGGGTTGAAACCTCCCGTAGCCATGGTTCCAAACATATTAGTAATGGCGTCAAATAAAGGCATTCCGGTAAAATATAAACATCCAACCTGTAAAGCGGATATGATGATATAGACTTGCCATAAAAGTTTAGCACTTTCTTTAATTCTTGGTGTTAATCTATCTTTTTCGGGTCCGGGTACTTCTGATTTAAATAATTGCATTCCTCCCGCACCCAAGGCCGGAAGTATAGCTACTACCAGTACTATGATTCCCATACCGCCCAGCCATTGTATAAAATCCCGCCAGAAAAGAATGGAATAAGGGTTTCCCTCAATAGGGACAAGTACGGTAGCCCCGGTAGTGGTAAATCCGGACATTGATTCAAAATAAGCATCAATAAAATTAGGGAAAGTACCGGAAAATAAAAAAGGGAGTGCTCCAAAACCAGCAGCTAATATCCATCCCAGGGCAGCAATTGCAAATCCTTCTTTATGACCGATAGGTTCTTTTGAAGAAAATAATTTCCATAATAAAAGACCGCTTAAAGAAGTAATCGCCATAGAAAGAATAAAGCTATTAATGACTGGTTCCTGATAGTAGATAGCATACAAAAGAGGAAACAGCATGCTTAATCCTAAAAAAAACAAAAGGCTTCCCAGGGTATTTAGTACGACATTATATCTCACTTTTATTTCTTCCCACCATCAAATATTTTTTCTATTTCCTTTATATCGGATGACAAGGCAAATATAATTATTTTATCTTCAGGTTGAATAATATCATCACCATGAGGGATAATCACTTCATCTTGACGAACAATAGCACCGATAATGCTATTCTTGGGTAAGTTAGCCTTTCTTAATGGTGTGTTAATAATTTTTGAGTGGGGGCTAACTATCAATTCGATAATTTCGGCTTCTCCTTCTTTTAATAAAGTTAAAGAGATAATTTTTCCTCTTCGAATGAATCGTAAGATGGCAGAAACAGTCGTCATTCTGGGATTTACTACAGCATCTACTCCAATTTTTTCTAATATGGGAATATAGTTTATTCTATCTACTTTGGCAATGACTTTTTTTGCACCCAGGTGTTTGGCTAATAA
>CAYTVM010000250.1:0-3476 GCA_964441685.1 uncultured Atribacterota bacterium
ATCCGTTAAAAGTTATCGAATTACTGATACAGCACTTTTTCATAATAAATTAAGCTTAGCCTCTATTCGTCAATACCCTCTTAATATAATATATATTTAAAATATAGTATAGTAATATGTTAAATATATTTTGACATTATTACAAAAATAATGTATATTTTTATATATAATGATTTGTCATGAAGGAGGATAGAACGATGACGGAAAAAGAGACAAAAGAAGAACGATTTAAGCGGATTGCTGAGAAAAGAGTACAAAATATCATTCATGCTATCAGAAACTTATCCGGATTATCGAATAAAAAAGTGTATGAATGGGAAACCGAACAACTGAAAAAAATATGGAAGGCTATAGACAAAGAAGTTGAAAATTGTAAAGATAGTTTTAAAAATCCTGATTCAAAGATATTTAAACTTTGAGGAGTCAAGAAATGCAAACTCTTAAAGTTCTAAAGTACAAACTTGAATCTATCCATGGAAAGGATTATGGTGCTTATCAATCACTCAAAGGAGAATATGATTATTCTCAATTCAAATTAGCCATTGACCAAATTCCAAAAGATCCTTATGCCCCGCCACATACAGGTATATATCGAGTCATAGTAAAAAATAATTTCATTAAACAATTTCATTATATATTTAATACAAAAATAAGTGAGATAGCTTTTCGCGATTTTTTAGCAAGAAAATTTTATAATGCTGCCATAAAAAAATCGAAAGGAAGAAGAGGGACAGGGAATAGTGGCATGATTACCATTGCCAAACCCGGACAAGCGATATTAGAGAGAAGTTCTGTTATCGTAAATAAAGAAATGATTGAAGTACGGTTTTTTATAGGTCTACCTGCTGATGGACGAAAAATTAATTCTCAAATTTGCCAAGTGATGCTTTTTAAAGAAATAATTGAAATTATTGGACTTGCTTTATTTCCGGAAAATTTAGATATGAGGGAACTGGAAGAACATATTAAAACAGCAGAAGATGCAGAATACATCAGGTCCAGACTTGCATCACTAAATTTAGTAGCATTTATTGCAGATAACTCAATTTTACCCCGTAAAAGCGGTATCACTGACCATCCTCTGGATATAAACAGAGTATTCCCATTTAAATCACCTGAAAGTCTTCGGGTAGAAATTGATTTACCTCATTTCGGGAAAATCAAAGGAATGGGAATCCCAAAGGGAATAACCCTCATTGTAGGCGGGGGATATCATGGAAAATCTACACTATTAAATGCCATTGAAATGGGTATTTACAATCATATACCCGGTGATGGCCGAGAAAAATGTATCTCCGATTTTAGTGCAATAAAAATACGCGCTTACAACGGTAGATATATTGAGAAAGTGGATATTTCAACATTTATTAACCATCTTCCTTTACAAAAAAACACTACCCGGTTTTCAACAGATAATGCCAGTGGAAGTACTTCTCAGGTAGCCAGCATTATGGAAGCAATCGAAGTTGGTACCAATGTATTGCTCATGGATGAAGATACCTGTGCTACAAACTTTATGATCCGAGATCAAAAAATGCAAAAACTTGTTGAAAAAGATGACGAACCAATCACTACCTTTATTGATAAAGTAGAGAGCCTTTATTCGGACAAAGGAATTTCTACCATTCTTGTTTCAGGAGGCATTGGTGATTATTTTGATGTATCAAATGTCATCATTCAAATGAAAAATTATAATCCAATAGATGTAACGGATAAGGCATCTGAAATTTCCCGTTCTGCATCTAATAAACGCTTACCTGAAGGGAAAGAACATCAAATCAGCGTAAACGAAAGAGCTCCGGTTAAAGATTGTATCGATCCATATAATAATTATAATAAGAAAAGTATTTATTCTACAGAAATGAATAGAATAAATTTTGGGAAAAATATTATTGATCTTACCGATCTTGAACAACTCATTGAACTATCGCAGACCAAAGCAATTGCTGAAGCGATATGCTATATTAATAAATATTTTGATGGGAAAATGCCTTTGAAAGAAATTATGTATCAATTAATGTCTGATATAGAAAAAAATGGCTTGGATATTTTGAGTAACAAAGCATCCGGATATTTTGCGGGGTTTAGAGGTCTTGAGTTGGCTTTTGCCATTAATCGTTTAAGGGCATTGAAAATAGCTTTATAAAAATAATAAAAGTTTTTTCAATAATTGGTCATCCACATCACATTTCTTCTTCGCTCTCGATTTTTTAAATACTTCTGCTCACTGATGCTCGTCAGGAACATCGTCTGCATGATATTTCCCCGGAGGCGAGATGATAATAAAGAGCTCCTTTAAATTCTTCCGTCATAGCCTGGTTATATGGTCAGCACAGCATATGTTTTGTTACGTTGCTAGACCTGCCCCCTCCTTTTATGACCCTAAAAGTTACCGAATGATTGAGCTATTTTAAAAGTTTCCTCTATCATTATCTATTTAAATAAAGTAATATATTCGGATAATACAAATAATCGGTTGCTGGATAAGCCAGTTACTTCCTTGGGCAAACCTAGCCGTTGAAAATCAGCAATTAAGCAAGAAGCAACAGCAAAGCCTACTTCCAAATGTTCAGATGCTTGATTAACAGAAATCACCGGGTTAGAAAATAAAGATGATAATCAACAAAATATAGGTAAATTCCAACCCCATTTTCTCATCAGTTTCATTATATTTTAAAGTGTTCCTCTTTCAAACTCATGGTGGTCAGGACCAGCTCCTTAATTTCTGATGGCAATTGTTCCTTTTGCCATTTTCTTTCTGCATCGACTGATTGACCTGCATTTTTCACGGCTTTCAAAGCATACAAAGCTGCTCCCAATGAATGGTCAGCCATGTGAGCAGTGGCTACTGCGTGTCCAACGGAACGAGCAACTGCAATGATAATTGGGTTTGAAGATTCCCTGGCTAGGGCATGTGCACTGACAGAGGCATTTCTTGCTTCGCCTACGGTTACTTTTTCTTTTTCCCATTCTTTGGCAACAGATAGTGCATGAATGAGTCGCTGGTCAATCTTCTCGTCAATCAGTGGTAATACGTGTTCTGAACATTCCCTTGCCCATCTCATTAATTGATGATGACGTTCTTTAGTGAGTGGTCCGCCACGATGTACGACAACAAATTGGTTATTTCTCATCATGATTACTCCCAGAATAAGAGTATTTTCTTTATCGCATTGAATTTATCCCTGCGCGGAGGATTCATAGAACATAGTCTATCATTAAACCATATAAAATGGTGGAGATACACAAAAAGGAGTAAAAGTAAAAGAGGGACTCACAATATCACTTTTTATTTTTCTGATCTATTTTATTAAGCAAGAGAATGGAATTTTGATTAATATGGGCGGCATTAACAGCAACATCCGCTTTTATTCCGGAAACTTTAAAATTTTCTTTCTGAAAAGTCTCGCAAGTTTCTTTCACTGCTGATTCTTTGCGGGAAGAAATGACTACCCTGGCACCCTGCTGGGCACAGG
>CAYTVM010000251.1:0-3469 GCA_964441685.1 uncultured Atribacterota bacterium
GAATACGACCAATTAATGAAAGAATTAGCAGATTGGGAAACGAAATATCCTCAGTATATTAATCCTTCTTCTCCCACTCAGAGAGTGGGTATAGAACCAGTTTCGAAATTTGCCACAGTAAAGCATATTGCTCCTATGCTAAGTCTGGCGAATGCTTTTTCAAAAGAAGAATTACGAGCTTTTGACCAGAGGGTAAAAAAACAAATTTCTGAAGAGAAATTAGAATATGCAGTAGAGTTAAAGATTGATGGACTAGCCGTTGCCTTAGTCTACGAAAACGGTATCTTCATAAGAGGAGTAACTCGCGGAGATGGGATAACCGGAGAAGAGGTTACCTCCAATCTCAGGACTGTAAAAACTATTCCCTTAAAATTAGTGGGAGAAAATATACCTCCTTATATCGAGGTCTACGGTGAAATTTATATGCAGAAGAGTGATTTTAAAAAGTTAAACAGAGAGAGAATAAAGAGCGGAGAGAGTCTATTTGCTAATCCTCGAAATGCAGCAGCCGGTTCAGTTAGGCAGCTTGACCCTCGAATTACCGCCCAAAGACATTTAGATACTTTTATTTATAGGGCAACTGTTTCTGAGGGAAATAAATTCAATACCCATATGGAAGTTTTGAATTATTTAAAAAAAATTGGATTTAAAGTAAATCCCTATATCAAACTCTATCAAGATATAGAAGAAGCTTTAATTTACTGTCTACAATGGATAGAAAAGAAAGAAGAATTAGATTACGAGATTGATGGAATGGTGATCAAGGTTAATTCCTTGAGGATGAGAGAAGAATTGGGATCAACCACTCGAAGTCCCCGTTGGGCTATTGCTTATAAGTTTCCTGCCCAACAATTGAGCACGAAAGTTAAAGACATTATTGTTCAGGTAGGTAGAACAGGGACTTTAACCCCGGTGGCTGTATTGGATCCGGTTAGGATATCCGGCTCTGTGGTGCAGAGAGCTACTCTGCATAATGAAGATGAAATTAAAAGAAAAGATATTCGAATTGGAGATATTGTTTTAATCCAAAAAGCCGGAGAAGTTATTCCGGAAGTAGTCAAAGCAATAAAAGAGAAGAGAACTGGCAAGGAGAGGGAATTTATTATGCCCACTCAATGTCCGGTATGTGGGGCAAAGGTATTCAGACCGGAAGGCGAAGTGGCCTCTCGATGTAATAGCCTTACCTGTCCAGCCCAAGTAAAGGAAAGAATCAGACATTTTGCTTCTCGAGATGCTATGGATATTGAAGGATTAGGCCCCGCTATAATCAATCAATTAGTAGAAGAAGGTGTCATTAAAGATATTTCGGATTTATATTTTTTAAAAAGTGAAGATTTAATATCTCTTGAGCGGATGGCTGAGAAATCTGTAGATAATTTATTAGATGCTATTGAAAAGAGCAAGAAAAAATCTTTAACGAATTTGATCTATGGTTTGGGGATACGTTATGTTGGAATTCATACCTCAGAAGTGATTACCAGATACTATCCTACTTTAGATAAATTTAAAAAAGTCAACTTGGAAGAACTAATTGAGATTAATGAAATTGGCCCTAAGATTGCAGAAAGTATCATTCTTTTTTTTAAAGAAAAAGACAATTTGGCTATTATCGAAAAATTAAAAAGTGCTGGATTAAATTTTGGTCAAGAAGAAGAGAAAATAAGAGAAGAAAAAGGAACTCATATATTAGCCGGGAAGCAATTTGTTTTAACCGGCACTTTAGAATATTTTACCCGTACTCAAGTTAAAGAAATAATCAGTAAATTAGGAGGCCGAGTCACTGGCAGTGTGAGCAAGAAAACAGATTATGTTGTTGTTGGTGAAGATCCGGGGTCAAAATATCAAAATGCAAAAAAATTAGG
This sequence comes from uncultured Atribacterota bacterium, assembly GCA_964441685.1. Classification (GTDB taxonomy): domain Bacteria; phylum Atribacterota; class Phoenicimicrobiia; order Phoenicimicrobiales; family Phoenicimicrobiaceae; genus Sediminicultor. Next base: position 1,863 of record CAYTVM010000251.1, read on the forward strand.
TGTAACAATAATTACTGAAGAAGAGTTTAAGAAAATAGCAAGTATAGCGTAGAGCAAAAATAGCGTAGAGCGTACAGCGTTTAGTGTAGAGTTGGGAAAGAGGAAGTCAGAATTCAGGAGACATGAGTCAGTATCAAGTTACTAGATTAAATTCAAGTACTTATTACATGTTACTTATCACACATTACTTATTACACACTACTGTGTTTTATTCCTATACACTAAACGCTGTACGCTATACGCTGCTTAATAAAAATATGTTTTATACTATATATAAAGCATAATACACATAATAATTTAATGCAAGGAGGATGTGGTTTTGTTATGGCTAAAAAAATAATTACCAAAAAAGAAGTAGAATATGTAGCCAAACTTGCTAAATTAGAATTTAACGAAAGAGAAAAAGAGGAATATACTTTTCAGTTAAATTCAATCTTAGATTATTTTAAAAAGTTAAATGAACTTGATACTGAAAAGGTTGAACCCACTGCTTATGTTATTTCTATGCCTAACTTATTGAACGAAGATAAGCTCAAATCTTCTTTACCCCAAGAAGAAGTCCTTTCCAATAGTAAATATATTAAAAATGGATATTTCAAAGTTCCTAAAATAATGTAATTTAAAATATGATTAAAGTAAGAGGAGGACAGATAATTGACCTTAAACCAATTAACTGCTCACGAAGTGATAGATTTAATTAAAAGAAAGAAAATAACTGCTTGTGAAATCATGCAGGATATTTTTGATCAGATAGATAAAGTAGACAATGTAATCAAGGCTTTTCTGGTGGTTAACCGGGAAGAGGCTCTAGTACAAGCCAGAGAAATAGACAAAAAAGTGAAAAATGTAGAAAAACTTCCTCCTTTAGCAGGTGTGGCGGTTGCTGTAAAGGATATTATAGTTACTGAAGGGACAGAGACTACCTGTGGTTCTAAAATACTAAAAGGTTTTATCCCGCCTTATAATGCAACGGTAATAAATAGATTAAGGGAAGCGGGAGCAATAATAATAGGAAAAACCAATATGGATGAGTTTGCTATGGGCTCATCTACTGAAAATTCTGCTTTTGGACCCACTTATAATCCCTGGGACTTGGAAAGAGTACCCGGTGGTTCCAGCGGTGGTTCAGCTGCCGCAGTGGCAGCAGATGAGGCTTTAGTTGCTTTAGGCACAGATACGGGAGGCTCTATACGTCAACCTGCAGCTCTCTGTGGAGTAGTGGGATTAAAACCGACTTATGGAAGGGTTTCCAGATATGGTTTAGTTGCCTATGCCTCGTCTCTGGATCAGATAGGGCCTATAACCAAGGATGTGATTGATTCTGCTCTGATAATGAAAGTGATAAGTGGGCATGATAATCTGGATTCCACTTCCGTAAACTTAGAAGTTCCTGATTATCTAAAATCCTGCAAAGCAGGAATAAAGGATTTAAAAGTAGGTGTTCCTAAGGAATATTTTATCGAAGGAATAGACCCGGAAGTAAAGGGTGCATTGGATAAAGCCTTGAAAATATTTGAAAAATTAGGAGCAAAGATTGAAGAAGCATCATTACCCCACACAGAATATTCTCTACCCACTTATTACTTGATTGCTACTGCAGAAGCAAG
>CAYTVM010000252.1:0-3468 GCA_964441685.1 uncultured Atribacterota bacterium
GAAATTCCGGGGGATTTTCTACTACAGGACCTTCTAAATTTCCAAAAACAATATCTATTCCTCTTAGGAAATGGCTGATTTTTTGAAAAGGATAATAAATACTGTTTTTCTTCATCAAATCTTCTACGCCTCTACCTAACATAATATCTCCTACCAATAAAACAGTTTTTGTTCCCGTGCTAAAGGTTTCAGCGGTTAAGCCAGAAAAAAATTCCTCGGACTTTTTCTCCCCAAAGACCACACTAAAATAAGAAGTGGTTTCTTCTAATTTTAAATTTAAAAAATCAACAGAATTTTTATGAGCAATAATGCGAGGGACTTCTTTCTGTCGTAGTTTAGCAAAAAGTCTGGCTGCATACAGGGCTTGCCAGCAATCAACCTCTATATTTCTAAAATTTTCTTCCTCAAAATTTAATAAAACCCGGATACTTTTTGTATCATGAAAATTAGCTGCCTGAGGAGGAAGATAGTGAGAGAAGTCTACACTGGCAACAATAATAGTATCGAGAAGGGTATTTTTATTGATTGTTTTTACCAATTGTTCTACTTGTTCTTTGGTAATTTCAGCAGGTATCAGAATGGGCAAAATATTCGTTTCAGGGAAATATTTTTTAATATAAGGGAGTAGAGCAGTTATTCCGTGGTCAGCGATAACTGCAGAGCTGTTAAATGTCATTTTATTTTCTTTAACTAATTTTCTCCACAATAAGGTATCAATTTTTAAATGACTGAATTTTTTTTCATTTGAATCTACTGTAATAGTAATAAATGAATTATTTTCCATAAGAATGCCGCTTTGAAAATGATCCGGGCTTAATATGACTATTGTTTCTGGTTTTCCCCGGGAGGAAATATAACTAAAAAAATCCTCAATAATTTCTTTAGCCAATAGATGATGAGGAACTATGCCGGAGATTATATTTAATTTATCAATAGCGGCAGCAGTAGATGTTAATGGCAAAATAAATAAAATAAACAAAATTAAAATATATTTTTTAGCTGTTACCATAATATCCATTTTTTCTTTAGTTTTTCTTTAATGACTATTTTAATCTCAGGTATATTAATCAGACCAGCCATAATCCCACCTTTAATGAGTAATTCTGCTTGATCAAAATCAAAAAGATCTATTTCTTTCATTCCAAAGGGGACGATGATCACATCTGCCCCTTCCAGGCTTTGGTCGGAAATTTTTGCTCCCATAATATCGGTGGATTGGTTGATTATTTCAAGGAGATTAGGACTTTCAAATTTTAGTTTAAGCTGCTCTATTTTTCGTTTTAATCTACTTTTTTCTTCATCAGCTAAAGGTGTAATCTCTTCCGAATCCTTTGTATCCTTAAATTTTGGGCTTTCCTCTTTATTTATTCTTAAATCCTCTAAATTTTCTACCTCTTTTAAAAGGCCAGTCTCTTTATCAATCATTAATACAGCATTATAAGGGCTTATTTTAGCGAGGCTGACGGCAATAATAATATCAGCTCCCATCACATCTTGACTACATCCACCGGAACCGGGTCAACTACTCCTCCATCCACCAGGTAATAATCCTGGTACTTTACCGGCGTAAATATCCCGGGAATGGAAATGCTTGCCCTTACCGCATCAATGACTTTCCCTTGATTCAAGATCACCTCTGCACCGCTTTCTACATCTGTAGCTACAGCTGCGAAGGGAATCTTGAGGTCATCAAAGGTTTTATCTTTTATGCCAAACTGATTGAGCATTTTTTCTATACGGTCACCACTAATTAACCCGGAGCGGGGAATGACAGGGTCTATCATAAAAAGGGTCTTACTTTTTTTAATGGAGAGTGCCACTTCTTCCAGTTGTCTAACAGTTGCACCGCTGGCATAGAGGCCTCCAATGACCGAACCAATACTGGTGCCTGAGATTATATCAATAGGAATATTATAAGCTTCAAGTGCCATAATAACACCCACATGGGCTAGCCCTCGTGCCGATCCGCTTCCTAAAGCCAGGCCAATTTTCAATCCCTTTTTTTTATATTCAATCAACAAATCTTCTAACTCCAAATCCTTTTCTACAATGACTTTAAATTCATTATCTTTAGTGATAAATACATTATTGGCAAATTGAGTTTCCATATCAGTATAAGTGAGATCAATAGCAGTATTTTTATCCGCAGAGACAAAGAAGGTAGAGGATGACAGGCAGCATAATAAGATAGAAATAAATATAATTTTTAAAATATTTTTAGACATTTTTTCTTCTCCCATTTCTTTTTGATTCACTAAAAGCAAAAGGGGACTTTTTTAAATTTTTACATTGAATATCAAATGAATAGAAAAGTGTTTCCCTCTTCATTGCTTAAACCTGATATTACCCGTATGATTATAATTCGCCATTTAAATCAAAAAACCCTTTTTATTATTTTTGTTATTTATAATTTCCTGTAATTTTGTTTTGATAACCGCCTTTATCTCAGGTATTTTTATCAGTGTAGAAGTAATACCCCCTCTAATCAGCTCTTCTGCTTTATCAAAATCAAAGTCATGGATACCTTTGAGGTCAAAAGGAACAATGACGATATCAGCTCCTTCCAGCGATCTTTCTATAATTTTTGATTCCATAATATCAATTGTTTGGGTAATGATGTGAAAGATACCGGGAGCTTTGAAGGATGATTTTGCCTCTGCAATTTTTTGGTGTATGATTGATTTTAATTCTTCTTTCGGATCTTTCGATTTAACTTTTACCTCTTTTATATTGTCTGCAGCGTTATTCATGTCCAAGTAGGAACAGGGAAGGGATGATTAATAAATAGCTCAAACTTATATAATTAGCCAGAACTAAAAAAGAGATACAGCCGATAGATGCACCTCCCAAATCACAGAAATATATTTTATTTATTTTTTTGAGTAGTTTAGATATAACTAAAGAGATGCAGAGTCCGGCAAAGAAAAAGGGTGTAGCAATGGCTAAATAATAAATTATTAAGTACAGCAATTGATATCTATCTGTAGTTATCCGATAAAGGTCAAAGGGGTTTTTGGAGATGATAAACAGAGAAAATAAAGAACCCAAAGAGAATAGCAGGGAAAATAAGAAAAGACCGATAAAAAAATTCCACTCGCTCCATATCCTAAAAAGGCGATACTAATAATCATGAAAGCCAGATAATTCCAGTAGAGAATAGAAAATACTCGCATAAGAGAGAGTTCAAAAAGCAAGACTGAACCAGAAAAAAAAAGAATATTCCTATATATAAGGGAAAATCATTATTTTTTTAGCTACTACTATGGTATCCACTATTTCATTCTTGTAGTTTTTCTTTTATCGCTCTTTTAATCTCTGGTATATTAATTAGAGTAGCCATGATACCACCTTTAATGAGTATTTCTGCCTCATCAAAATCAAAAAGATCTATTTCTTTAATTCCAAAGGGAACAATGAGTACATCTGCCCCCTCCAGGTATTGGTCGGTAATCTTTGATTCCATAATAT
>CAYTVM010000253.1:0-3466 GCA_964441685.1 uncultured Atribacterota bacterium
ATCATTATTTTATCTGTAATACCCGCGGCCTTAGAATAATTATCAAAATCTAACGATGATTTAATATCCATAGCAATATAATCTACTAAATTAAAATTTAGAAGAATTTTTAGCAATTTCGGATTAGTGCCATTTGTGTCCAGCTTAATTAAAAAACCTTTATCTTTTATTCCTTTAAAATATTCAGGCAAGTCTGGATATAGGGTAGGTTCTCCTCCACTCATACATATCCCATCGATAAAATCTTTTCTCTTTAAAAGGAAGCTGTCTATTTCTTTCTGGAAGATGTTAGGAAAATTTTCCGGATGTAGTATTAAATCGGAATTATAACAGTAAGGACATCGAAAATTACATAAGGGGACATATAAAGTAGAAACAATTTTTCCCTCCCAATCAATCAGAGAGGCCTCAATCATTTGCTTTATGGTAATATTCAAATTGCTGCTTCCTCTCTAATCTCCTCCAAGCGAGGGGTCTTTCCTCTCCATATTTTAATCTCATTATCAGCATTGTCTAAAGCCACTATAGAAGGAGTGGATGCAATATTATAATAACTTGCTTCCGCCAGACCATCAACTGTATCTACATCAAAATATTGAACCTCCGTCTCTTTTTCTAATTGCTTTCCTATATTTTTAGCTTCCGGGCAATGAGGACAGTTTTTTTGCCAGAATATTTTTATTTTCACAGTATTTTCACTCTCTTCTAAATTTTACTTTTAACTTTATAATTTCCGGAATGTCGGTCTTTTAGTTCACCGATCTTATTTTTATTCCAGTTAGTTATTTTGCTATAATAGCCTACTATCCTGGTTACTCCATATACATCTCCACTCCCACATCCAGTACAGTTCTCCTGTAATCCTCTACTCACTTCACTGCAGGTATTGCATATGGTAAATTCAGGCGAAATAGTAAGTTGAGAACACTGAGTGTGTTCCCAAACTTTTTGAATTAAATTATAGATACTCTCTGGTGAAGGCTGATTTTCTCCTATGAAAGCATGGATTATAGCTCCGCTCTTTATCAAAGGATGGAACTTACTCTGTTTAATAATTCGAGTGATCAAATCTACCGGCGCTGAAGCAGCAAAATGGATACTATTCGTATAATAACTTTCGTCTCCATTGGAATTTCCTTTTACAACTTTTTCACTATCTGGAAATTCCTGTAAATCGATTTTAGCTAACCTTCCTGCTGCACTTTCAGCGGGAGACTCCTCTAAGGATAATTTCAAATTAAACTTTTTGCTATACTCTCTGCATTTTAAACTCATAAAGGATACAATTTTTAATCCTAACTTAAAAACATCCTCACTTTCATGGAGTTGTTTACCGGTAATATGCTGGACTGCTTCGTTCAATCCGATTAATCCTATTAAGTAAGTTCCTTCATTTAAATTTACGTAAGGTCTGCCATCTTGGGCTATCTTGCCTATCTGCCATAAAGGTCCGCTGGGATTTTCCATCATCATCTCTAAAAACTTTTTCTTCTGCAAATGAGCTTTAACTGCCAAACATAAGGCTTGATCAATTTTATCTAAAAATAGGTCTATACTATCTGCATTTTTAGCGTCGAGGAAGGACTCGAAAATTTTATCATTAGGAAAAGCTCTGTAAGCGCATTGAGGAAGGTTGATGGTAACATTTTGTATTCCGGCAAATCTTAATTTTTCCGGATGCAGTATCATTTCCTGATCGGTTATCTCAGTTTTTAATCGGCAGCAAGCAGCCAAACTTATATCATCCCTGTCAAAAATAAAATAAGGTGAGCCGTTCTCAGAAGCTAATTCACAGGCATATTTTAATAATTTTTTCTGTTCTGGATCTTTGAAAGATTTACTATCAATGTGTAAGTCCATTTTAGGAAAAGCAAAAACTTTTCCATGGCAATCGCCTTCTCTCCAAACTTCCATCAAAGCTCTTAAAAATAATTGTGATTCTTTCTCATATTCTCCGTAAGTTTTTCCAGTGTATTTCCCGCCCGGTCCGATTGCCGGAATATTTTTAAGATAATGCGGAATGCCAAGATGAACATTGAAATCCAGGAAAAGACTTTGTCCTCCCCTTGAAAAGGCGTTTTGCGAGCCGCTAAATATTAAATATTGAGCCTCTTGCTTAATTTCTTTAAAAGATAGGTTTATTAAAAAAGGTGCATACAGGATATTTAAATAACCTATGCCCAAAGCACCCGCGTAATAGGCTTGCATGGAAGCTAAAAAAGTGTTTAAATGACCTGTTAAGGTTCTGGTATGCTTGGCCGGAGCAGAAGAAGTATCTAAATTTTCCAATTCAAGACCATATTTTTTTAAATATTCAAGAGAATGACCGGAACAATATATTCGTGGGTAGCCTAAATCGTGAATATGAATCCAACCCTTTAAATGAGCATTAGCTACTTCCTTGGAGAAAACTTCCTGCAACATATACTGTTTAATGGTATTTTCGGCAATGGTCAAGTTTATAGCTTCCGGATTATTGGTTCCAATATTGCTATTTTCCTTGCTCTTGGACAAAAATAGTTGTTTTAAATCAAAAGTAGGCATTCCGATAATTTTTTGTTTTCTCCACTTATGTTCATATCCCCTGGTAAATAATTCATTATCAACCAATTCTCTAATTAAAGAGGTAGAAATCTCACTCAAGCCTAAATCAATTATCTTTTTTTCTACTGCCTTGGCTATCTTTGTAGAAACTATTAAAGGTAGTTCTGCTTCTTTAACTAAAGCTTGAATAATTTTTTGCCGACCCCAGGGGAAAATATTTTCCGAGGTTGGAGTGGAAACCAATAGAGAAAGGTCGGTCATGCTTTTTTGGTTTTTTATTTTTTTTCTAACTTTTAAGCTTTCTCTAATTCTCCTTCTTTTATCCCGGTATAAAATATAGGCCTTGGCAACTCTTATCATTTCTTCTTTTATTAAAACCTCTTCTACTGTATCCTGAACCTCTTCCACTATAGGAATCTTATCTTTAAATCCTTTCTCTAATTTTTCAATTACCTGATCAGCTACTTTTTCTGATATAGCTTTATTTTCTTCTCCCACTGCTACCATGGCTGCAAAAATAGCTTCGCTTATTTTCTTTTTATCAAATTCTACTAATTGGCCGTCTCTCTTTTTAATGGTCTGTATCATTTTGAAACCTCATTATACAATATTGTTGTTAAATCAGTTGTTAGTGAATAGTTGTTAGTCGCTAGTATAAATGCGAGATGCAATTTTATTCAGTTACTTGGTTACCCAGTTACCTGGTTTACCAGTTGGCCAGTTAATTCTAGTCATTAATTTCAAAACAAGTTCTCAGTTGTCAGAAGAAAAGTTAGTTGCTACAGTTAACCAGCCTGATATTATTTCTTCAACCGGGTAACCGGTAAACTGGTTAACTGGTTACCCATCTTTGCGAGATACGATTCACGAGATACGAGATACGAAACAGGCCCCTATGGGAAAAGGAAATTCCTATATACTT
>CAYTVM010000254.1:0-3461 GCA_964441685.1 uncultured Atribacterota bacterium
CTTCATTATTATCTTAATATAAAATTATTTTTATACCTTTAAAAGAACGAATCAAAGTTATAGGTTAATTTGTCAAAAGAATACCCTGATAAAATAAAAGATATAAATGTTGAATTTATTACTCCGAAAAATGATTAGTTTCGAAAAAAAAGAAGGGGTATTTTTATCCTATTCTTTTGGTGTCAATATGACCTCTAATGGCATTTTAGTATTTGCATCAATCGCCATTTTTGCTTTGAATCCGAGGGCTACGAAGTTTTTAGTCATTAATTTTAGATTAGTGTCTTCTTTGAATTTTTTCTGTTTTTGGTTATAATTATACTTACACCTGCTGCCACTGCAATTGCAGCTTATCTTTTTACCATTATTAGAATGTATTATTATATGGATTATGTTACTATTTATATTTATTTTATTGATTACGGCTGTAGCTACTGTTTGAGCTATTAAACGATGTAAAATCTTATAATAAATATCTTTTCCAATTCTCTTCCTGAAGTAAGAAAAAGTAGAATGAGCGGGAGTTTTGAGAAAGTTATCAAAACCACAAAGCACACAAAATCGCGAGTCAAATTGTAAACTCTCGGCTAATCTTCGGTTTGATTTTACTTCACCCAGCCAGATTAAAAGTTGAGCTTTAAATAGGGTCACCGGGTCATAAAGTAATTCTCTGCCGGTTGCGTATTTATCTTTGATTATAGGATGAATAAAGCTCCAGTCTATGGATTCAAAAATAATCTTTAGGGGATCATCTTTTTTAATTTTCTGGAAAGCTTCATAAGTAATGAAGGAAAGCTGTCGACCTTTTGCCTTTTTCATAAGAATAATTGCACCAAAATTTATTTTAAACAAGTGTAAGTCTATAAAAGTTTCCCAAAGGTGCCAGGCACCTTTGGGTAATTTTTATAGCAAAATAGTTTTATTTACAAATAGTTTTTAAAATATAGACTTTTTCGGTTTTGAAGAATCTTTCAGTATATTACCTTTCATCTTTTTCCTTAAAAAAGCAGGGATTTCTAAATCTCTATCGTCCATCAATTGGTCTTTCGCTTTATAGGTATCTTCTGTTTTCAGATTATCTTTTTCCATATAATTTTCTTTAAATAATTCTTCTTTTATTACTTCTTTTTCTTTTATTACTTCTTTTTTTTCTTCAATATTTTGTTCGCATCTTGTCGCAATAACAGATACTCTTATTTCATCCTTCATTTCCTCATTAATAATTGCTCCAAAAACAATATTGGTATCTTGACCCACTGCTTTAGATATGATATCAACTATTTCATTTACTTCAAACAAACTCATATCCAAACCGCCGGTAACATTAATCAGTAGAGCTTTTGCTCCCTTTATAGATACCTCTAATAAGGGGCTGGTGATAGCCATTTTTGCTGCAGCAGCTGCTTTCTTTTTTCCTTTACCTGTTCCAATACCTACTAAAGATAGACCGGCATCTTTTGCAACTGTTCTTACATCAGCTAAGTCTAAATTTATTAATCCGGGAATTGTAATAAGATCAGCAATAGCCTGGACAGATTGACATAATACTTTATCTGTCATTCCAAAGGCATCCTTCATGGAAGTATCTTTAGAAATAATTTTTAATAAACGGTCATTAGAAATAGTAATTAAAGCATCTACTTCATTTATTAATTCTTCTATCCCGACTTCTGCTTGTAATTTTCTCTTTTTACCCTCGAAAGCAAAGGGTTTAGTTACGACACCAATGGTGAGAATACCATGCTGTTTTGCTATCTTTGCCACAACCGAAGAAACGCCAGTTCCCGTTCCTCCTCCCATACCGGTTGTAATAAAAATTATATCCGCATTTTCCAAGGCCTTAGAAATTTTTTCTTTATCCTCTTCGGCCGCTTTTTTGCCAATTTCAGGGTTTCCTCCAGTTCCTAAACCATTAGTTAAAGATTTACCAATTTGTATCTTTTGTCCAGCTTGAGACAAGGATAGGGCTTGTAAGTCTGTGTTTATAGCAATGAGATCGAGATTACTCATCCCCTGCAGAGTCATTTCCCGAATTGCATTATTTCCTCCTCCTCCAATACCAATCACTTTAATATTTACGAATTGGTCTACCTCTTTCTGGGGAGAGCTTACAGGTTTACTGAAAAATTCATCTTCTTCCTTGTTCTGAATCTCAACTCTTTCATTAGTTCCCTCTGATGTATCCCTAATTAATTCTTCTTTGTAATCTATGATTTTACTGAATCCCCGCGCTAATCTCTTTTTTTTCAAAAGATATCACCTCTTGAGCTAATTTATAATAATCAACAGCCCCGTGAGAACTGGGGCTATAATATAGGGCCGGTACACCCTGGCTGCTGGCCTCTACCAAAACTATATTTTTCCTTATTATCGTTTTAAATAACTTATCACTAAAGTAACGTTTTGTTTCATTTATAACTTCCTTGGATAAATTACTTCTTGTATCAGCAATGGTAATTAAAATATTTAGTTTTAAAGAATGGTTTAAATTCTTCCGCACGATTTCAGTTGTCTCTATAAATTCCTCTATTCCCCTGAGAGCAAAATAATGTGGCTGCATAGGGATGATGACTTCATCACAAGCCTTTAAGGCATTGACAGTCAGAATCCCTAAAGAAGGAGGGCAATCAATAAGAATATAATCGAAAGGGACATTGCACTCTCTGATGCTCGCACTTAAAAAATCTTCTCTGCCTATTTGGTCTATGAGTTTATACTCTGCACTGGCAAAATCAATATTAGAAGGAGCTATAAATAAATTATTCTTGTTATCTGATTTTATCTTTATTATTACTTCTTCTAACTTCAATTTATTCTTAGAGCGATGAGGTTCTAAGACGTTTAATATCGTTTTAGACAAAGTATCCGGTTCAAGACTCAACCCTAAAGTAGTATGGGCTTGAGGGTCCAGATCGATTAATAGCACTTTTCTCCCCAATGCTGACAGGCTTGCTCCTAAATTTATGGTAGTGGTAGTCTTTGCTACTCCGCCTTTTTGATTAGCAATAGATATTGTCCGCACGTACCCTATCTCCCCAAAAGAATAAAAGTAAATCTTATTACCGAATATTTTGGTATAATTATATCATAGTTTTTTAAATATAGAAAAGAATTTATAAAAATAACAAATATTCTATCTTTCTAGTTGACTCTTTTATATTTTATTCTACATTATTTTAAAAAATCCTTCTTTTTAATTATATTTTTTAAAAATAATTTTTTATTTTGACAAAATAAGTTATTTTTTTTCTATCTTTTCTTTCTCTTCTTTAAAGCTATCCTTGATACTCTATGCTCGATACTCGACATAGTCATTTAATCATTTAATAATTTGACTTTTTTAATATTTATATATATACTTGGTATTAATAACTACTATTAATATTAACTAGTAGACATTTAAATAAAGCGAAGGAGGTAGGGTGATGCCTTTACAAACTTTAAACGAAATGTTAAGAAAT
>CAYTVM010000255.1:0-3457 GCA_964441685.1 uncultured Atribacterota bacterium
AGGGTATCATAAATCCCGCTACTGCTAATCTTACGGCAATAAAACCGGTTTTCATAGAATTCCCGCCGGAAATTCCTGCAGCGGCATAAGCTGCTACCGCAACCGGCGGAGTAAGGTCAGCGATAACTCCAAAGTAAAGGATAAATAAATGGGCAGCCAAAGGATTTACCCCTAAATCAACCAGAGCAGGTGCAGCCATGATCGACAAAATGATATATTTTGCCGTGGTAGGAAGCCCCATTCCCAATAAAATAGAGGCAATCATAGTGAAGAAAAGGGTTAACAGTAGATTTCCATGACCTAACATCACCAGCCCATTAGCAATTTTTAATCCTAAACCGGTAAGAGTAACTGCTCCCACTACCATTCCAGCACAGGCACAAGCCGCAGCAACCCCTAAAGCACTCTTGGCACCCTCCTCAAAAGCTTCGCCTAATTTCTTTATATTTAAACGAGTCTCAGAGTTTACCATACTTATCGCCATGCTCATGACAATAGCCCAAAAAGCAGAGAATAAGGGAGTATATCCTCTGACTAATAAATATACTAAACCTAATATAGGGATAATTAAATGACCTCTGGCCTTTAGTACTTTACCTAATTTCGGAAGTTGCTCTTTGGGAAGACCTTTTAAACCGTATTTACATGCTTCCAGGTGAACCATTGTCGCAACAGCAATATAATATATAACAGCCGGAATAGCCGCTGCCGCTGCAATTTTAATATAGGGAATTCCTAAAAATTCTGCCATGACGAAGGCAGCTGCTCCCATGACCGGCGGTAGTATCTGCCCACCGGTAGAGGCGGCAGCTTCAACCGCTCCGGCAAAATCTTTTCGGTAACCCATGCTCTTCATCAAGGGGATAGTAAAAGCACCGGTAGTTACCGTATTGGCCACTGAACTTCCATTGATAGAGCCCATAAATCCGCTGGCGATAACCGCAACCTTAGCCGGTCCGCCGGTGGTATGACCGGCAAGAGCCATAGCTATGTCAATAAAAAATTTACCCATCCCGGTCTTATTTAAAACTGCACCAAACAAAATAAAAAGAAAGACGAAAGAAGCAGATACGCCTAAAGGAATGCCGAATATCCCTTCTGTTCCGCCATATAGATGCTCTATGATTCTTTCCAAAGTGTATCCTCGATGAGCGAAGAATCCCGGCATTATCTGCCCGAAGTAAGAATATAATAAAAATACAATGACCACTATAGGAAGAGCTGAACCGATAATTCTTCGGGTTGCCTCCAAGACTAATATAATAGTCAGACCGCCTACTATTAAATCAATTGTAGTGGGTAGACCGGAACGTATTACCATAGCATCGTAAAATAGGACTAAATAATAACATACACCTGCTCCCAATACAGCCAGAATTATGTCCAAAAAAGGTATTTTTTCTTTATCTTTGTCAAAGCTTTTTTTACTGCTGGGGTAAATAAGGAAGGTTAAGCATAAAGTAAAAGCCAGATGAAATGCCCTCTGTTTTAGGGCTAACAACAAGCCAAATCCTCCGGTATAAAATTGGAAAGCTGAAAAAGATATAGCTATAATAGAAATGATTATGGCCGCGATACCGAGAGGTCTTCTAATTCTTGATTCCGAATCATATTGTTCCATAAGCTTTTGAACATCAATTTCCTTATTTTCGGTTTCAACATCTTTTGCCATTTATAGGTTTCCTCCTAACAAACAATTTAATAGAATAGTTTTAACAGTTCCAATAGTTAATAATTTATCTCCTACTAATGAAGATAAATCAATTTCTTTGTCTTTGAAATAAAAAATATTTTCACTTACCGCCCCAATTCTATAATAAATTGGAGTAGGTATAATTCTGTGCATATTTTTTATTTTAAATCTACCCTCTTCTTCTACAAATATTTCATTTTCAAAAGTTGTATAGGGAAGCCCCGCTCCGTGGTCAAGAAAATCAGTTTCGATTAATATAATTTGATAATCTTTATCAATGATAAATATTTCCCATACAGGAGTTAGAGCAACGGAGTGAGTATACTTTAAAGTAAATGTATCCCCTGATAGGACTTTTTGTGAAAAAACCATTTCACTATCAAGAAAAGACCTGAGTTCCAGGGTATATATCGGAATAAAAAATAATATTATAATAATAATTATTACATTTGATAATCCTAACAATACAATATATTTTTTCTTTAACATATAAATTGATTCCGGGTACCATAGAAAAATATTCTCATTTTATGGTACCCGGATTTTACTTTCCTAACCTTATTTAATCAAGCCAACTTCTTTGTAGTATAATTCTGCACCCGGATGCAAGGGTATTCCTATACCGTCAAGGGCGGTTTCCAAAGTAATATTTTTACCTTGAGAATGTACTTTCTCTAATATTTCTCTGTTTTCCCATAGAGCTTTGGTCATTTTATAAACTAAGGTAGGTTCTAATTTGGCATCACAAATCCATAAAGCGGGTGTAGCAAGGGCTGGAACATCTTCATCTACGCCTTGATACAGTCCACCAGGGATAACTGTAGCTCCGTAATAAGGAATCGCATCCGTTAATTCTTTTATCTTTTCTGCACTTATAGGAACCAGTACAATATCTCTTTTGGTAGCTATATTAATGATGCTGGAAGTGGGGAAGCCAGCAGTGGTAAAACCAGCATCTATCTGCCCATCTATCAAACGTTGGGCAACTTCATTAAAGTCAATATAATCTACTTTTAAATCATCAAAAGTAATCCCATGAGCTTGTAATATTATTTCAGCATCAGCAGCAGTTCCGCTGTTAGGTGCTCCCACTCCCACGCTCTTCCCTTTGAGGTCCTCTATGGTTTTAATTCCGGAAGCCTTGGTAGCAACTATATGAATAGTTTCCGGATATAAAGCAGCAATACCTCTTAAATTAGTAAGGATAGGCTCATCTTTATATATTCCTGTCCCAGTATAACTCCAATAAGTAACATTTGCCTGGGAAAAAGCAGTTTCAATCTGACCTCTGCTGATTAAGTTACAGTTGGCTCTAGAAGCGTTTCCAGTTTGGGCAGTCACGATTAATCCTTCAACAGTATTGGAAAGCAACTGTGCTAATGCTCCGCCCAGAGGATAATAAGTTCCGCCGGTTCCACCGGTAGCAATGGCAACAAATTGTTTTTCAGCAGCCATCCCGAAACTAAGCATTCCCATTACTAAACTAATTGCTAATACTAAAATTAATATTGTCTTACTTTTTAACATTAATAAATCTCCTTTAATTTTTTAAAATAAAATTTTATTTACTAACTAAAAGCAAATATTTTTAAGTTTTATTCCTCACCCCTCTCTTTTTTCATCTCTTTTTGTTCAGTTAATCTATACTAAATATTTCTCTTATATATTTACTTTTTTAAAAATAGCGTAAAAAAAGTAAATAAAGGTATTATCTGATTTTATTATATTAAACATAGGGTGGTAAATCAAATATTTCCGAGATTT
>CAYTVM010000256.1:0-3397 GCA_964441685.1 uncultured Atribacterota bacterium
GAAAAAGTAATACAAGCTATGGATAACTGCAAAGAAGCCAGGTTAGTTTACGGCTTTTCTATTACTCCTACTAAATACAATACTGAAGTCGTTTACTGTGATGAACTTATGAAATTATTAACCGAAGAAAAGGGTTGCGTTTTTGGTTGGTACTTTACTTACATTCCTATCGGAAAAAATCCTAATGTAAGTCTGATGCAGACTCCGGAACAAAGACTATATGGCTGGAGAAGGGTTAATTATCTGAGAAATAAATACCCAGTTTTTATCGGGGATTTCTGGAATGATGGAATGCACGTAAATGGCTGTATCGCCGGAGGCCGCCAATCCGGATATTTTCATGTAAACGTAAAGGGAGATTATGAACCCTGTGTCTTTACCCATTGTGCTACTCATAATGTAAAAAATGCCTCTTTGCGAGAGGCTCTGGCTTCTCCATTATTCAAGGCCATACGGAAAAGACAACCTTATTCTGATAATTTAATGCTGCCCTGTATGATCATTGACAACCCCAAGGTGCTAAGGGAAGTAGTTAAAGAATGCAACGCTTACCCTACTCATGACAATGCTCAAACAGTTATAACTGAATGTTCAGAACACCTGGATAAATACTCAGAAGAATATGCTACACTTTGTCAACCATTCTGGGAAAAGGTATATGTGAAAAAAGAAGGAATGCCCGAACCAGTTCCTGAAAAACTTGAAGATATGGAAAAAATAATAAAAGAAATAAAAGGTTGAATGTTGAAGGAGTCTCCCTTAACTATCGCTTATCTTCTTTTTGAGATACAATCATACCAAAAATGATGAGCAATCCTCCTAACCAGGCGATAAATCCTACTTTCTCTCCTAATAAAAAGTAGGCAAAGACCGCTGCAAATATTGGTTCACCGGAAAATATAATGGCAGTTTTAGTGGCAGTGGAATACCGTTGAAATCTATTCTGCATATAGAAAGCCAGAGCAGTAGCAAATATTCCGGTTATTACAATCGACCACCATATCTCAGGTGAATAGGAAAGATGGATAGCCGGTCTCTCAAAAATTAAAGCCATGAGTAAAGACAATACAAAAACTACTGTTATTTGAGTAATAGCCAAAAGAATATAATCTACCTTTTTGCTAAATAATCCCACCGATATAATGTGCATGGCAAAGGAAAAAGCACATAATAAAACTAAAAAATCCCCTAAATTAAAAATAAAGCTGCTGTTGTAATTTAGAAACCATAAGCCGATAAATGCGAAAATTACTCCTATAACCGAATTTCGACTGACTTTCTCCTTAATAAAAAAATGGGAAATAATGGGGACTAAAACCACAGACAAACCGGTAATAAAACCGGCTTTGGTAGCTGTAGTGTACTTTATTCCCACAGTCTGAAGGGCATAACCTAAAAAGAGAAAAATACCAATTAAAGAGCCTTTCTTTAAAATTATTATATTGATTTCTTTCATTCTCTTCCAAAATATTAATATTAGAATCAGAGCAGCCAATAAAAATCGATAAGTTAAATAAGTATAAGGAGGGATTGAATCAATCACCCCTTTAATCAAGGCAAAGGTGGACCCCCATATAATGACTATTATTAGTAAATAAATTTCTGCTTGAACGTTTTTCATAATTACTTATTACATATCCTTTAAGAATTATTTTTCTTTATTTTGAAGTTATTTTTTATATATCTTCCTGAAACCACCCGTTTTCCAATCCCTCTTCTTTAAAAGCTCGCAGGGCCTCCCTGTATTCTTTCCTATTTATCCTTCTGGATAGGGGAGGAAACTGCCCGGCCTGGTAAACTGGAAAATACTGTGCCATCAAGCTTATATAGGTATGAGGGGAAATTTCGCGGGCAATAAAACGCATAATCTTCCTGGTCCCGCTTAAACCCCCAGGCAAAACTAAATGACGAACAATCAATCCCGAACGAGCCACTCCGGTCTCGTCTACTGCCAGATCCCCCACTTGTCGGTACATTTCCTTCAACGCCTTCTTCATTATTTCAAAATAATCAGGAGCAGATGAATATTTTATGGCTATCTCGTTATTAGCATATCTGGCATCAGGAAGATATATATCCACGACACTATCAAGTAATTTCAAGGTATTTACAGAATCATACCCACTGGTATTATAGGCTATAGGAATACATAAACCCATTTTAATAGCCAATTTAAGACTCTTTAATATCTGGGGTACAAAATGGGTTGGCGTAACCAAGTTAACATTATGACATTTTCTCTTCTGCAAATCAAGCATAATTTTAGCTAATTCTTGCAAGGTAACTTTATTGCCATTTCCTAACTGGCTTATGGGATAATTCTGACAATAAACACACTTTAAATTACAATTGGTAAAAAATATAGTACCCGAACTGAAGTTACCCACCAGGGGTGGTTCTTCCCCAAAATGAGTATTATAACTGGAGATCATCACCTCTTCACTCGAACGACAGAAACCTTTTTCTCCTTCTAAGCGATTCACGCCACATTTACGAGGACACACTTCACAAGGGGAGAGTAATTTATAAGCCTTCTCAATCCGTCTATCAAATTCTTCTTCTTTTATATTTAAATATCTCGGATATTTTAATTTTCTTATCAATTTGTAATTTTTTCACCTAAAGATAATTTAATACCTTTCCCAAGGAGTCTAACTGTAAATAATTTACTGATAGAGGCTCTTCTTCCTCAAATTTCCAGCTTAAGTAAGGAATTAGGATACAATTTACACCTAGTCTTAAACCAGGATTCAGATCTGAACGAACACTATTGCCTATAATCCAGGTCTCCTCCCTATTTAAATTATGTTCTTTTAAAATATTTTGATATTCCTCTACATTTTTATGTTTTAAAATGTAAATTTCTGAAAAATATTTTTTTAAACCGCATAATTGCACTTTTTCTTTTTGAACCTGGGGGTCACCCAAGGTAGCCAGAATTAAAAAATACTTTTTGCTTAAAATGTCTAACACCCGGTAAACTCCATCAACTAATTCTGGAATCTGTCTAAAAACTTGCCATCCTATTTCTTCAATTTTATTCTTCAACTCAGAATTAATCTCTTTCCCCTTCTTTTGGGAAAAATATTCATAAGTCTTCCCCAAGCTATAAGGATATCTCTCTTTCCTAAAACCATGTTGCTGTATATTCTTGATGTCAATCTCGTCAAGTTTTATCAATGCTTCTTCTTTTTTAAAGCCGGCAGTTTCCATGAGCGAGGAAAACTCTTCTCTTGCTTGATTGTATAACTTGGAAGTTTTAATTAAAGTGTCATCTAAATCAAAGATAATGGTCTTAATTTTTATTCTCTCCTTTTGCATAAATTCTGTATAATTATAACTATAATGATGTGCTTTAGCAAACCCCCATTCAGTATCAAGTATATAGTATCGAGTA
>CAYTVM010000257.1:0-3389 GCA_964441685.1 uncultured Atribacterota bacterium
TATGCCCGATTTCGGTTAGT
Organism: uncultured Atribacterota bacterium; assembly: GCA_964441685.1. GTDB lineage: Bacteria > Atribacterota > Phoenicimicrobiia > Phoenicimicrobiales > Phoenicimicrobiaceae > Sediminicultor. Next base: position 21 of record CAYTVM010000257.1, read on the forward strand.
TCTTTGGCTAAATTTTTAGTGTAAACTCCACTCCCTGAACCCTCCAGAGGGAAGTGATTTATTATTAATATTTTCATTTTTTACCCTCTCTATTTCTCCAATTTCTCGATAAAATCATTCCAGGCCCTCATCGTATTTTTGTATTCACTAATTACCCGTTTTAAATGATGGTAAGATGTTTCCAAAGCCTCGGGCAAGATTAAAAATCTCTCATCCTTAAGATAAGAAGCAACGGCTTTGGAGCCAATAACGATATTTTCCTTCTGTTGGTTTTTTACCTCTTCTACATCTTTACCTTTTAACCAATTAAGAAAAGGATTTCGTCCTATCCAGCCCAGAGAAGTATAATAAAATCTATCCTTAATAGATTTGTCTTTCTTTATATCCGGTACCTCAGGATAATTTCCAAAGGTATTATGGAATATTTTGGTATCTATATCGATACATTTTTTATCGCTTTTTTTTAATTTAATTCCCATGAGAGTATCCTCTCCGCGAGATAGAACATTCTCGCCATTTACATTATACACTGTAGAAAAAAAAGGTGGTAATTCTTTCAGTGCGCTTAGTTTAATTGCTACATTTCCTCCTAAGATTTTATTTGTTGCAAAAACTTTTCGCTTTTTACCATGATCTAAATTCAGACAATGATATTCGTCGAAATTTTTAAAAAATTCATAAGCAGCTTCTTTTTGTAAACCAATAAATAATTCCCTCATCCCGGTAAAATCCATGGGTGGAATAATGTAATAACCGGAGTAATCGCTGGTGGTAATAATAACTTCTTTTTTCCTTAGATATTCTAAATGTCTCCCGATAAAATCAATCTCTTTTTCCTTTACTTCATCGTCTTCTTTTACCAATACTCTGGGATAGACATCCGTATCGATAAAAATTAATGTTTCTGAACCGCTTAATAAAGCCTTGATTAAGGCATAATTTCTATTTAAACCATAAGGCACTAATCCATACTTTAAGGTGCGGCAATTAAGTAAAACATCTATATTCTTTACAGATAAACCCATCTTTATTAGCTGTTCCTTTATCTCTGGGGCATCATTTATCTTTATCAAAAAGACTTTGACTTTTTTTTCTAAGCTTTCTATCAACTGAAAATCACAACCATGGGAATAAACAATGATTATACTGTATATTCTATGATGATGTTTTGAAGCATTTTCTAAAAACTCATCTATAGGTTCTAAAGAAGTAAAATCTTTAGTTATTGCCCCTATTGAAACTCTCATCAAAACACCACCTTCGATAATTCTAAAAGCTATGATTTTATAATTAATTCTACCCTTTAATTCTTAAACCCATTCCCTACTGGTTGCTACTTTGACTTCCTGTTTGTCTATCCATTTCTTTCAGATAATTTACGTAACCTGAGCCTAACTCAGTAATAGAAAGAGTATCCCCTTCTTCCCGGGCAAATTCTAAATCAAGAAGGGCGTATAGTATTGCCTCCCGTTCAGTATGGTCAGATACTTTAGACTGCCAAATATTATCAAATTCTTCTCGACTGACTGATTTGGACTTATGAAGCCAGAATAAAACATATTTTGCGTACAAAACCAGATAGGCATCGGCAAAGAGAAATCGCCACTGGATATTTTCTTCTTGCAATTTTCGAATATATTTAACCATCTCTTCTTCTCTTAAAACAGTTGAGTCGGTATCTTGGATTTCTTTATTTAATATATTACCCCACTTAGAATCGTAATAATGCGTTAAATTACCAATGTTGATATTTGGCACTGAACCAAGGAACTGTTCTTGCCTGGACTGTTGAGAATTGTGTTGCCCTGACTTTTTAGCAGAAATAAATTCTTCAAAAAACTTATAGATGGGCTTATCGAATAAGAATATACTGAGAACCAGATACACCATGATCAAGGCAACCCAGGAATTAGTAATTTCTGCTAACGATGGCTTGACCGGCCACCAGGCTAATAGAAGAATACTGGCAATCACAATTAATAAGATAAATAAAACAACTGCAAAGATAATTCTTTGCATATTTAAAATTTTTATTTTTTCTTTTAAATTAATTTTATTCATCTATCTTATTTACCTCCTTAATAAAGATTTTATCTTATTGCTTCTTTCAAAGCAGCTCTTGCAAGGAGTCTGGTAGAATCAAGTATCGGTAGAGATGAATCCTCTTGATTTACTAACAGTGGTATTTCGGTACAGCCAAGAATAACAGCGTCACACCCTTTATTTTTTAGTCCATCGATGACTCCCTTAAAATAAGTAAGTGCTTCTGAAGTAAAACAGGCATTAACCAATTCATCAAAAATTATCTTATTGATTTTCTCTCTATCTTCTACTTCGGGTATCATATATTCAATGCCAACCGCAGCAATTTTAGAAGGATAGACCGGGCCCTCCATTAAATATCGTGTGCCCAAAATTCCCAGACATTTATATTTTATTTGTTTTGCTTTAGTAACAACTTCCTGTGCAATATGAAGCCAGGGAATTCGTGATTCTTTGACCACAAAGTCAAACGCCTGATGTATAGTATTATCAGGGCATATAGCAAAATCTGCTCCCACTTTTGCCAGTTTAGATACTGAAGATAGCATTAAATCTGCTACTCCTTCCCAATCCCCCTTTTCGATATATCGCATATATTCACTCAGAGGGAAAGTGTGCATAGTAATCTCCGGGTGAGCGTATTTTCCTAATAAACTTGCCCCTTCCTTACAGATTGTACGATAACAAAGAGCTGCACCTTCTGCACTACATCCAACAATTCCGATATGTTTTGACATAATCTTCTCCTTCCCCTAATAAAAGAATTCGACAAGAAAGAAGAAATTCCTTTTTATTTTGAAAAAATATATAAAAATTTTACGTTTTTATTTTTTAATCTTCATATGCATAAAAAACCAAAAATAATTAGCAATTGAGCAAGAATATAGGTTACCATTATAGATATCCAGCCTCTTGATAACTTAAGTTTAAAATTACGAAAAGCTAACAATGAATCAGAAGCTATAAAGAAAATTGAACCTATAAAGGGTAACCAGAATGATACTCCTTTTAATGCCCAAATCCGGCTAAAACTTGTAAAACTCATTATAAGAATAACAATTAGATAAACAATCACCGGTACCTTCATAGAGCAAAGATAAGGATTGAGTTTTTTTAGAATGAATATTCCATACCAGATATAGGGAAACAAAGAAAAATAAAACCATTTAGGGATACCGGATAGAAAAGAAGTAGTTTGCAGAAAGGCTATAGTATAAAAAATATGTCCCATAAGAAAAGATAGTAATCCTGCTATAAATAAAGCCTTTTTCTGAGACCACAATAAGAAAAAATCTCCCAAAAAGCAGCAAATTAAAGCAGATAAAA
>CAYTVM010000258.1:0-3365 GCA_964441685.1 uncultured Atribacterota bacterium
TTACTAAATACTATATACGAAATACTAAATACTTATTTCTATACACTCTACGCTAGACGCTATACGCTAGTTTGCACGAGATACGAGATACGAATTAGATTTCCTCACCAAGTTGAAATCTTGCGAATCTTTTAATGACAATATTTTCACCCAATTTAGCAATTAACTCTAATAATAATTGATTAATATTCTTACTATTATCCTTAATATATTCCTGTTCCTTTAAACAATTATTTTGATAATATTTTTCTAATTTTCCTTCAACAATTTTTTTAATAATCGGTTCAGGCTTACCTGATTTTTCAACTTGTGCATAAAATATTTCCTTTTCTTTTTCAATGATACTATTGGGAACATCTTCTCTGGAAATATATTTAGGATTTGAGGCTGTAATTTGCATGGTGATGTCCTTCACAAATTCTTTAAACTCCCCAGTATTGGCCACAAAATCCGTTTCACAATTCACTTCAACTAAAACGCCTATTTTCCCATAGAGGTGAATGTAGGATCCTACTATTCCGTTTAGCGCTTGCCTGTTAAACTTAGAAGAGGCCGCATCCATCCCCTTTTTACGTAAATATTCAATGGCTTTTTCTAAATCTCCCTCAGTAGCTGTTAAGGCTTTCTTGCAATCCATCATTCCAGCACTTGTTTTTTTTCGTAATTCTTGAACCATCTGGGCACTAATGTTCATCCTTATCTCCTTGTTTTTTTAATAAATATTTTATGCCTTTACATTTAAGCTTCTTTTTCTACGATTGATTTCTTCTTTCCCTCAATAACTGCATTAGCTATAACTGAAGAAATTAATTTTACTGCTCTTATTGCATCATCATTCCCTGGAATAATATAATCAATTTCTTCTGGATTACAATTTGTGTCTACAATTGCCACAATTGGAATAGATAGTTTGTTGGCTTCAGCGATTGCAATCTTCTCTTTTTTTGGGTCTACTACGAATATTGCAGCAGGAAGTTTTTCCATATCTTTGATTCCAGTTAATATCTTTTCAAGTTTTTCTTTTTCTCTCTTCAAATTTATCACTTCTTTTTTAGGAAGAACTTCAAACATTTTATTATTTTCCATTTCCTCCAATTCATGAAGCCTTTTTACTCTTTTTCTAATGGTGTCAAAATTAGTTAATGTTCCACCTAGCCATCTATAATTTATATAAAACATACCGCATCTTTCAGACTCACTTTTAATTGTTTCCTGAGCCTGTTTTTTAGTCCCAACAAATAGTACATTACCACCATCGCTGGATATTTCTCTTATAAAATCATATGCTACCTCGACGAATTTTACGGTCTGTTGAAGATCAATAATATATATATTATTTCTATCTGTAAAAATATATGGTTTCATTCTAGGGTCCCATCGGCGCATTTGGTGGCCAAAATGTACTCCTGCTTCCAGCAATTGTTTCATTGAAATTACACTCATCTACTATCCTCCAATTTTCATTTTTATATTCTTAAATTTCTTATTTTTTTAATTCAAAAATTGTTATAATCCTTTAAAACTTACATATAATAAGCGCGTAAAATCAAAGATAGTATAACATAGTTTATTTTCTAAATCAAGAAAATAATACAATAGTATCAAGTATATAGTATCGGGTATATAGTATCAAGTAAAGAGTCAAAAAAAGAGAAAAATATATAGAAAAAAGCAACATTCTTCTTTTTCTCTTACGTCCCGCCCCTAATAAAGTATATACTAACATACCACATATCTCGTTTCTCGTGAATCGTATCTCGTACAAATTAGCGTATAGCGTTTAGCGTAGAGTGTATAGAAATAAGTATTTAGTATTTCGTATATAGTATTTAGTAAAGGAAATAAAAGGAGAAGAAGCCAAAAGGAGTCAGAATACAGAATCCGATTCTTTTTATCTCTTTATCTAAAAACTATAAACCGATAACTGAAAACCGATTTCTTTCGTTCAATACTCGATACTATTTTTTCTTGATATTGATTTTACTATATACTATATATTCGATACTGGATACTATAATATAATACTATACGCTAAACGCTGTACGCTCTATGCTAGATTTATTGGATAACGACTAATTTAATCGGTCAATTGATTAATTGGTCAATTAGTTAATCGGTGAATTATAAAATATATCTGCTTAAATCTTCGCTCTTTATTATACTTTGTAATTTTTCCTTAACATATTTTTTATCAATAATAATCTGCTTTTTTTTAAGATCTGGAGCATTAAATGAAATATCTTCTAATAACTTTTCTAAAATAGTATAAAGTCTTCTTGCTCCAATATTTTCTGTTTGTTCATTTACCAAAAAAGCAGTTTCAGCAATCTCGTTAATTGAGTCATCTGTAATTTTTATTTTCAAGCCTTCGGTAGCTAGTAAGGATATATATTGCTTTATTAGCGAATTACAGGGTTCGGTTAATATTCTTTTTAAATCTTCTTTACTTAAATTATTCAATTCAACCCTAATAGGGAACCGTCCTTGTAATTCAGGTATTAAATCAGAAGGTTTTGAAGTGGTAAAAGCCCCGGCAGCAATAAATAATATATGGTCAGTCCTCACGGCTCCATATTTAGTCATCACTGTTGAACCCTCAATAATAGGTAATATATCTCTTTGAACTCCTCCTCTGGATACATCCGGTCCATAGGATTTTTCTTGCCTGGCAATTTTATCGATTTCATCGATAAAAACGATTCCTAAATTCTCTGCTCTATCAACAGCATCTCGTATCACTTCATCCATATCTATTAACTTTTGAATTTCATTATAGATTAATATTTTTCGAGCCTCTGTAATGGTAACTTTTTGTTTTTTCATTTTTTGAGGGAACATTCTACCCAGAATATCTTTGAAATTGATGCCCATTCCCTCTATTCCTGTGTTAGAAAAAACTTCCACCGTTGGCTGAATGTTTTCGTCAACTTCAATTTCAATTATTCTGCTTTCCAACTCACCTTTTTCTAATTTTTCTTTGAATTTTTTCCTAGTCCTTTCAAACCTTTCTTCTCTATCATCATTTTTTGTCGAATCTTCTAAAGAATCCTTATTTTCTTCTTCCATGTCAGCGTAAAATGAAGTATCTAATAAGTTTGTCTTTTGTTCTTTTTTCTTATTCGCCACCGGGAACAAATAATCTATTATTTTCTCATCGACTAATTGTTTAGCTTTTTCTTCTACTTTGCCCGCCCATTCTTTACGAACCAGTTGAACACTTACTTCCATTAAATCTCTAATTATCGATTCTACATCCCTACCCACATAGCCTACTTCAGTATATTTTGTTGCTTCAACCTTTACCAGAGGAGCTTTAACTAATTTGGATAACCTTCTAACGATTTCTGTTTTTCCAACTCCGGTAG
>CAYTVM010000259.1:0-3354 GCA_964441685.1 uncultured Atribacterota bacterium
CATCGGGAACGGAAATATCTTAAACCGGGATGAAGCATTGGAAAAATTAAATATAGTAGATGGAATAATGATTGGCAGGGGAGCAATAAATAATCCGTTTATATTTGCCGAAATGCAGAATGAAATGCCCAATTCCGAATATAAAAAGGTGATCAATGAAAGGATAATGGCTCTTGTGGAAGAATATTACCCGCCTAAATTAAGGCTTTTCAGGATAAAAGCTTTCACAAAATATCTTACTTTGGGTAAACCTTATGCAGAAAAAATAAAGCATAAGATCTATGCATCAAAAACTTTTGATGATGTCAAACAATTCTTTAGGGAATTAGATTTTTAACCAAAATTATAAATAAATTCATAGACAAATTTTTTAAGATGGGTTTTTCAGCGATCTTCCAGGCAGCTAAAAATTTTGAACAAAAAAAGTGTATGATGAAATAAAAGAGAACATGCTAAACAAAAAGAAGATTTGATCCAACAATTAACCAAAGGATTAAATTTATCAAAAAGAAAGATCACTATTTTAATTGGAGTCAATCGGGAAACGGTAAGGAAAGTGTCAGAATAACCATCCCCTTGACACTATAAAATAAGAAAGGATGGACTCATGGGAAAATTTCAATCCATCATATTTTTAGTAATAATTTTATTGGCTACCTTGGGCGACCTTTTAGTCCCGATTATTATTGGCATGAAATATCCGGATTACAATCACTTGATAGATACAATCAGTACCTTGGGAACCAATAAAAGCCCGGTACAGAAATTCCAATGTATCAATCTTATAGTGGTTGGGATTTTATTTATTATCTTTTCCATTGGGCAGGGTTTAGTATTTACCCAAATAAAATGGTGCCATAGATTATTTATTATAGGTATTATTCTATTTGGTGTAGGTTCTATTTTGGCTGGAATTTTTCCGGAAGACCCAAAAGGTATTTCGGAAACAATTTTTGGCAAAATTCATGGTATTGCATCAGGTATTGGCTTTATTTTTTTAATCCTTAATCCTCTATGGGCTATTTGGATTGTTGAATTTAAGGATTTAAAATATGTTAATATAACGTTATTCATTCTTGCTATTTTAACCTTTTTCCTATTCGTTACATCAGAAAATATTAGCAGTGGCATTTTTAAATATACCGGATTATTTCAAAGATTAAACCTAATCATCTTATATGGACATCTAATTCTTAATTATATATGGATTATTAGATGATTCCGAGTATGCTGCTGACCCCGGATCTTCTATCTAAAAAGGAGAAAAAGAGAGAAATCGAAAACCGATTTTTGGCTAAAAAAGGCAGATAAATATATATAGAATTAGCGGTTTATCAATTTTTTATAGGAAAAAATATTAAGGCTTTAAAACGCAGAAAATACAAGGGTTTCTGCGTTTTTTGTTATATGGAATGATGTTAGTATTTTCTAAAATGAGGAGAAAATGAGGTAAAAAAGGGTTAAAATTCGTATTTTTAGGGTGCTGAAAGCCCTGCAAAATAAGTGTTTTAGCGAAATATTGTCGTAGCAGCGTTTTTAAGCTGGGTTAAGGTAGATTGATTATATTTTTTAAAATAGGCGCTTAAAATGGCTTATATTAAATATTGATGAAAAACCTTATTATATAAGGCTTCCAAGAAGGTATTTTCCCAAAGACTTTACCTATTTTCCCCGTTTATAATGTAAATATTGTTAGTTTTAATCTCTCTGTCGTCGCGAACTTGTTGAAGGCAAGCCGATAATCTCATTACTCCTTATGTCATTCCTATGAAAATGGGAATCCATCTTTCGCCTTCTTTTCTAAAAACTTAAATCTTGAGACAGTCATCCTGATTTAGAATCCGCGTGCTTTAGGATTTCTCCTTATAATATTTTGCCCAATGAAAACCCATTTATCAAAAATGTAACTTCTTGGTTGTGGTGTATGTTATAATAAATAAAATTTAAGCTTTCAGGTTTTTTCTTTATTTTTTGCTTTTAGATTAATAAAGTGATATTATATTTCTTGAAAGTGTTATAAATAGCATTTTGGAGAAATAGATGAAATTTTTAGAATTAAAGAGTGAATTAAGGGATTTCACGATATTTTCTTTAAATGAGATTAAAAATATTGAACCTGATTTTCATCGGAGAAGATTAAATGAGTGGCAGGATAAAGACTATATTAAAAAAGTAGTTCGTGGATATTATATCTTTTCTGATTTAAAACTTAATGAGGAAATTTTATTTAAGATTGCCAATCGCATTTATTTGCCATCTTATGTCTCCTTAGAAAGTGCCTTATCTTATTATCATCTAATTCCCGAAAGCATTTATGGAATTACCTCTATTTCCACTCGAAAGACTTATCATTTTGTGACATCTATCGGAGAATTTATTTATAGATCTTTAAAGCCTTCGCTTTTTTTTGGTTATGATTTAATAAAGTTTCAGGAAAAATATTTAAAAATGGCCAGCATAGAGAAAGTCCTGTTGGACTATTTTTACTTGCATTCAGATATAGAAACAGGGCAGGATTTTGATAGTTTACGGATAAATAAAGAGATGTTTTTTAATCAGATTAGTCATCCTAAATTAATGAAATTTTTAGAAAAGTTTAATCAAAAGAAGTTAACGGGAAGAATGAATCGTTTTTGGAGTTATATGAAAAATGCTTAATTTAAAACAGATAGAAACATTTTACCCTGAAAATTTGAGAATCTTTAAAAGGAATTTACTAAGGGAATACTTACAATATGTCATATTAGATATTATTTACAGTTCCGGGCATGGAAGCCGGTTGATTTTTATGGGTGGGACGGCAACTCATATGATCCACGGCGTTCGGCGGTTTTCTGAAGATTTGGATTTTGATAATAGGGGTTTAAGTAAAGAAGATTTTGAAGATTTATCAGATAAAATATTACGGCAATTAGAGTTATATGGTTATTCTGTGGAAATACAAAATAGATATAGAAGTGCTTTTCATTGTTTTGTAAAATTCCCTGGAATATTTTATCAGCACAGTATTTCTGGTGATGCCCAGGAAAAATTAACCATTCAAATTGATTGCGAACCTCAAGATGTTAATTATCAAGCTGAGAAAGCTATTTTAAATAAGTTTGATATTTTTATGAAAATAAATGCTGTACCACCAGATATATTATTATCTCAGAAAATATTAGCTGTTTTATATCGCCATAGACCGATGGGAAGAGATTTCTATGATGTGATTTTTCTTTTTTCTAAAACAAATCCAAATTATCATTTTTTAAGAGAGAAGATGAAATTGAAAGAAGAAACCGATATAGATGAGATTAAAAAAAAGCTGCTGTTAAAGTGTGAGAAAATAAATTTTAAAAAATTAGTTGAAGA
>CAYTVM010000260.1:0-3341 GCA_964441685.1 uncultured Atribacterota bacterium
ACTTCTTCAGGAGTCCCCTCAGCAATGACCTGGCCATAATTTAATACTTGAATACGCTCACATAGTTGCATTACAACGGGCATATTGTGCTCAATAATAATAATTGTCAACTGATATCGATCACGAATATTGCGGATAAGTTTTAAAACCTCGGCACTTTCATACGGGTTCATTCCTGCAGTTGGCTCATCCAAGAGAAGCAGTTTTGGTCTCAAGGCAAGGGCACGCACAATTTCCAATCGGCGTTGATCGCCATAAGGTAACGCAATGGCTGTAAAATCTGCGCGGTCGTCTAATCCAAAAAGTGCTAATTCTTTAAGAACCTCACGGGTTAAATATTGTTCATGTCTTATAAAGCTTGGCCAGCTCAATAAAGTAGCTAAAAAACTTTCAGGATTACGCAATTGCTGTGCTGTTTTCACATTATCACAGACCGTCATGCTGGCAAACAAACGGACATTCTGAAAAGTACGTCCTATTCCTAATTTTGCAATTTCATCAGGAGAGAGATGGGTAATATCTTTACCTAGAAAATTAATGACTCCATGTGTAGGGCTAATATATCCGGTAAGAAGGTTGAGAACAGTAGACTTTCCGGCACCATTCGGTCCAATAATTCCTAATATTTCTCCGGAACGCAATTTTACACTATAAGCATCTACAGCTCGCAACCCTTTAAAAACTTTTAAGAGGTTATTCACTTCGAGCAGGTATGTTTCTTTGTTTTCGGTAATTTTTTGCTTATCCAGAGTTTGCTTCACTCCTTTAATTTTAGTAGATGTAAACATTCTTACCAATTCACCCTCATGCCTGACAGAAATTTACGACCCAAAACGATATGCTACCTTGATCTTTTGCAAATTCTTCTGCTCTTCTGCCAATTAAAAAGTCGGGTTTAAAAGTATAATAAAAAAATGTTACAATACTTACAATGAATACTTCATTCCCCTTATCAAATTAAAGATAAGGGGAATGTAAATAATTCAATATAAGTATTGTAACAATAATTATTTAACTTCTGGCGATCGGTAATCCCAATCTGTCTTATCCAATTCCATTATGGTTCGTACTACCATATCCACTAACACTTTCCTCATCTTAAGACCTTTTTCAGGTGTTCCTTTCGTTGGGTCACCTGAAGTACCCGTGTTAGTCAGCTCACTAAATAGCCATTTAACATCCACAAATGGTGGCAGATTTGGCACAACTCCTTTGGCCTTAGATATATCGCAAAGCTCCGGGAAAAGTTCAAGGCTGATCGAAGTCTCTCCTTCCCCTCCATGCCCAAGGCCATTCCAGACTTCGAAGAAGTTTGAAGGCAATAAATCACCAATTATTGCCCACCAGGCGTTGAGCGACACAATCTTAAAATCGGAATGAGCAACTTTGGCAGAGCGTGCTGCTACCTCGATTGGAGCAATATTACCATCGTGACCATTCATAATAAAAACTTTACGGATGCCTTTATTGTATACAGACTCTAAGATATCTCGCAACAGAGCAGTCTCTGTATCAAATTGTAACGAAACACAAAACGAGAATTCTTTGTAATGTTCGCTAACGCCATAATTTACAGCAGGTAGAACCACTGTTTTTGGAACACGGGCTGCAATATCCAATGCTAATAAGTGTGCAGTTAAAGCATCTGTCCCAAAAGGTAAATGACCTCCGTGACCTTCCAGGGACCCCAATGGTAGAATCACTTTTTCAAAAGGCGAATCCTTGAAATCAGATGATGTAAGATGCTGAATCTCAAGCGGATTTTTCTTCATGAGTTAACCTCCTTATATAATCAACCTTTATGGAGCTGGTACTTTTTCTGGAACCCACTCCGACATAAGTGTAAATTTACCGCCCTTGACTTGAATAATAGAAACACCTTTTTGGGGAATGCGGCTACCTGGTTGGAATGTAATTGAGCCTGTTACACCTTGTAGATCCTTGGTTGTTTGCAGTGCTTCGCGGATCGCTGTTGGGTCTGTTGAACCAGCGCGCTTTATAGCATCTACAATTAATTTTAGAGTATCATAGCCGAGCCCGGCAAAAGCATTCTCAGGAGGTGTTTTATACTCGGCTTGATAAGCAGAGATAAATTTCTTGACAGCATCTGTGCCACCTTCTAGTTCCATCAAGGAGTGCGTAGTAAAATAGACATTTTCTGCCCCAGAGCCAGCAATCTGAATTAACAATGGTGTATCATATCCATCACCACCAAAGATTGGTTTATCGATGCCTACATCACGGAATTGCTTAACAATTGTCCCAACATCATCTGGTCCTGAGGAGATAAACAGAACATCCGGTAAAGTTGCCATTTTTTTCAATTTGGCAATCTGAGCAGAGAAATCTTTATCGCCTGTCTGATAATTATCTTCCAGGACAATCGAACCGCCTAGTTCAGTGAAACGTTCCTTGAAATATTTCCCTAATAATAAGGTGTATTCCATGCCTTTATCGATGAGCAAGTATGCGGACTTGGCATTCATTTTATTAACAGCACTTTCTGCTGCAGCTGCTGCCTGTACATTATCACCAAAACAGGCTAAATATAGATAATCAGGTACTTGGGATGGCAATTTCGGTGAAGTAGCACCAGAGGTAACAAATACTATCCCGGCATTTGCTGCAATTGGTGCTGCTGCCATGACCATATCCGTGTCACTGAAACCGAACATAGCAACCACCTTATCCGTTTCTACCAATTGGGTAGCTGCTTTACCGATAGTTTCTGCATCAGTCTTTCCATCAAAAGTCACTAGCTCTATTTGCTCCCCTAGTACGCCACCAGCGGCATTGATTTCCTTGGCTGCCAGCTTTGCACCATTAGCAGATGGGGCATCAAGAGAAGCTTGTGCTCCCGTAAAATTGTAAATCATTCCAATTTTAATCACTTCTGCTGAAACAATTGAAAAAGAAAATACAAAGATTACCAAAATCAATAACACCAATAATTTCTTATTCATTTTTTTAACCTCTCTTTAATAATTTGATTTTTAAACTAATTTAAGTAAAATCTCTGAAGCTATATTTAATGCTTAATCACCTCCCTCTTTTTTTTATTAAATAGATTTAGATACAAGGTTGAAATGACAGGATATATTTACCTTTTTAATTTATTTATATAAAAGGCTGAAGAATTGGATCTAATTTATAGAACCTATCCTTCAGCCTTTTATCTTAAAAGTGCGACATTTATAAATAATGCTATATACCGCTCGGCCCAGGCTTTTTTAAGAAGAACGGAGCCCTATGTATACTCCCATTATAATACCTTTAATTTTTAAAAAATCTTACCATGCACGATTATAATTGTCAAATTTTCGAATGGCTTCCCCCCACTT
>CAYTVM010000261.1:0-3336 GCA_964441685.1 uncultured Atribacterota bacterium
GATTCAGTTCTTCTAAAGGAGAAGTATGAATCATGAGATTGAAAGGTGGATCATCCAATGCTTTAATCAATCTTTGAAGAGTTTTTTTTAAAACTATTGCTAAACTTGAAAGACCTCTTTTTGTAATTTGGGCGTAATCAGAAACATGTTCTTTTGGAAGAATCCATAATTCAAAGGGAAATCTTGGGGCAAAGGGAACAAAGGAAACGAACTCTCCATTTTCTTCTACAATTCTTTTTCTATCTCCAACCTCCTGTTTAATAATATCGCAGAATATACATCTATCTTTATATGTAAAATATTGTTTTGAGCCCTTTAATTCCTCTAATACTCTTACGGGAACTATTGGAAGAGCTATTATCTGTGAATGAGGATGTTCAAGAGATGCTCCGGCTTGAGAACCTTTATTTTTGAATACAAGGATATACTTAAGTCTCTTATCCTTTTTCAGGTCTATCATTCTATCTCTCCAAGCCCATAAAATTTCTTCTATCCCCTTTTCAGGTATATTGTAGATTTCTTCATAATGATTTGGTGTCTCAATCACAATCTCATGAGCTCCAACCCCATTCATTATGTCATACAATCCTATACCTCTTTTATCTAATTCTCCTTCAATTCTTAAAGCTGGAAATTTATTTGGAACAACTCTTATCCACCATCCAGGTTCGTCTTTTTTAGTCTTAGGATCTCTATAACTCATAATTTCAGATGGGGTCATCTTTTCGTTCCCTGCTTCAAAGGGGCATTTAGAAAGATCTGCTTTAGATTTCTCTTTTTCTATTTTGTAATCCATAGGTCTTAGGGTTCTCTCTGTAGAAATAATTACCCATCTTCCAATTATTGGATCTTTTCTTAATTCGGGCATAGCTTTTTCTCCTTTAATTTAATGAATTTAATTTTTAAACTATTTTGATTCCTATCCACTTATGAAAATTTTAGTTTTCAAATTTTTGCATAAAGCTAATAGACTAAGTAGACTAAAGAGGAATGTAACCTATTTTTATTATATATATCTATAATAAAATATGCAATCCGCTGTTTGAGTTCACTAACTTCTTCCCCCACTTTTTCACGTAGAAGAAAAAATGGTGGGGACTTTACTGAATACTCATAATTAGAGCAAAGGAAAGGTAAAAAATCGAAAAATTGAGAGTTTAAAAGCCTTGTAAATAAAGGTTTTTATGTATGGGTGGGATGAATAATTAAATTGAGCGATTTTTATTACTTAATTTAGGAGTTATTCATTTTATTTACTATTTTTTTAAAGTAATAATAATTTAATCTCTAAATACCTCTTTTTGTTTTCCGGACAAGAAGGGACCTTTTATTATTTTAAGGAAATTAATTTCCTTGCCATTAGAAATACCATTTGGTTTAAACACGAGTATCAATATAAAAATGATTGCCATAATGACTTGACTTGCGCCATACAGCGGTGGAATGTGAATAAACCCTAAGTTGAAACTACGTTCGAGATTACGCAGAACTTCTGAAAGAATAGTGATGGCAACGCTTCCAACAACCGATCCGCTTATAGAACCTAGTCCTCCTACGATTAGCATGGTAATCACGCTGAAAGCTTTGGAAAAATAGAAAGAATTTGGAGAAAATGACATGATAAAGTGCGCCCACAACGCCCCTGCAATTCCTGTGAAAAAAGCACTTAAGCAAAATGGCAAAAGACGCACTCTTAACTTATTGATGCCAAGAGATTGTGCGGCAATCTCGTTATCACGCATGGCCATTGTCCGGCGGCCAAAAGATGAATTTTTAAATTGCAAAACCACATATGTGGTTAAAATAACCCATATCCATACATTCCAAATAGTAGTATAAGAAGGGACTCCTGAAAATGTTCTTGCGCCCCGTGTCACCGCATCCCAGTTAATTAATACAACACGCACTATTACCAAGAATCCCATCGTAGCTACAGAAATGTACGATCCATTTAAACGTAGCAAAGGAAGACCCACCAATAAAGCAATAATCATTGATACAAATCCACCGATGAGTGCCGCTGGCAAAAAGGACATTTCCAAATGTACAAGCCATGAGAATAAGTTAGGTAAATTAACTGTCTTAAGTGAAATAGGCAGTGTCAAAACTGCTGAAGTATAAGCTCCAATAGCCATAAAGCCAATATGTCCAAGTGAAAAAACTCCAGTGAAACCATTTGAAAGGTTTAGGCTGACAACCAAAATAATGTTAATGCCCAGACCAATGACAATCCTTTTAATATAACCACTTGCAAATAAATTTGTTATGGTTAATAGAACGAATAATGTCACAAACATTAGAAGAATTGGTAACACTTTTTTATATTGTAGTCGTTCCATATTCGTTTCGCCACCCAGTTTCATTAAATTTTGTCTCTTTCAGAGCTCCCAAGAATCCCATTAGGACGAAATATCAACAGGATAATTAAGATGATAAAAACAAAGGCATCTCGAAAGGGAGTGAGTGCCGAAGGCAGAAATCCTTGCAGAAGAATTTCCAAGATACCTAAGGTATACCCTCCCAGTACCGCCCCGGGTATACTTCCTAATCCACCAATCACCGAAGCCACAAATGCTTTCAGCACAGGGTAAAAGCCCATCAAAGGGTCTATCTTGCCAACCCGAGCACTCCATAATATTCCAACAACACCAGCTAGAAAAGAACCAATTGCAAAAGCAGTAGCAATGACATAATTAACATTGATTCCCATTAACCTGGCAGCTACTAGATCCTGGGAAGCAGCACGCATCGAAATACCAGCCTCTGTGCGGGTGACAAAGAGCGTTAAAAACACTAATAAGATAACTGAAATAATTATGGCAATGATATTCAAACCGGAAATGTAAAGGTGACCAAACTCCAATACAGGATTCAAGAATCCTGGTAAGAAAAATGGTCGTGAAGTTGGGCGAAAGAGGATGATTGCCAGATTCTCCAAAAAGATTGTGACAGCAAATGATGTCAGCAACATAGCTACGTCAGGCGCGCCACGGAGTGGTCGATAAGTAACTCGTTCCATAACCAAACCCGTAATAGTACTGGCTGCTATTCCTGCAATAGCAGCCCACTCAAATGGAACACCTACTCCCATTAATAATACAGTTGTATAGCTACCAACCATAATCAAATCACCATGGGCAAAATTGATGAGGCGTAGAATGCCAAAAACCATTGCCAACCCAATGGCCATTAAGGCGTACAAACTACCTATGCTGATTGCATTTATCCCTTGTTGTAATAAAAATTCAAATGATGTCATAATTGACCTACCTCTGGAGCTTGACCTAGATAAATCTTTTCAATTTCAGGGTTCGAACGTAACTCCGCAGAGCTACC
>CAYTVM010000262.1:0-3328 GCA_964441685.1 uncultured Atribacterota bacterium
TGGTGACCGGCAGTATAAGGGTCTTTGGCCTCTACTATCTTGGACATAGTCTCAATGGTTGCATCCATGGTTTTTTTGAGTCTTTCTTCTGCCTGTTTGTGTTTGGAGATATCTCTTATTATAGCCCACATGCCTACTGGTTTTTCCTGTTCATTGTTAATCATCCATATTCTAATTGATACCGGAAATATTGTCCTATCCTTTTTGGCGAGTTCTAACTCCTGTTCGTCAGAATACCCCTTTATCCTTACCTGATTATAAACAATATCATTTTGCCATTTCTTAGGAAGTAGTTCTTGATAAGTCAATTTACTTATTTCATCCATCCTGTAACCAAGCATGTCTAAAAAAGCCTGATTTGCATTGAGAAAATTACCTTTCATATTAGTAAAAGCAATTCCATCCTTGCTTGACTCAAACAAGTAGCGGTACTTTTCTTCTGTCTGCTTTCGCTTGGTGACGTCCTGATGCGTACCGTACATCCAGAGAGGTTTACCCTCTTCAGTCCGGGAAATGACCTTGCCCCGATCCAGGACCCATATCCAATGACCGTCTTTGTGCTTCATGCGGTATTCGCATTCATAGTATGGCAATTCGCCGGAAAAATGCCGTTCCAACAGTTGGTTGGAAATTTTCAGATCATCCGGGTGGGTGTATTTCATCCATGTTTTTATTGAAATGGGAGTAAGGTCTTTTAGTGTGTAGCCAATAAATCCTGCCCAGCGTTCATTGAATATTGTTTCCCCGGTCTGTACATTCCATTCCCAGGTGCCTGCGTTGGTACCTTCTAATATGTTGGCTTGACGTTCCTTTATTTGGAGGTGAGTGTTAAACTCCGATAGAATTTTACCAACAAATACTGTGGTCAGGGGATAGGCTATCATCACGGATAGTGCAATACTCCTGAGAGTACTCCTGATGAGTTCTTTCGGTAAGGTAAACATCAAAAGAATCATCACCACATGAACCAGAATGCCCATAAGATAAAGCACCCATACAGATACTTGCTGCACCTTTTTCTGATAGAAATAGTGAAACGCTACCCCGATCATTGAGGCAGTGACAATCACCGAAACGCCCATTATGGCTCCGGGACCGCCCTGGAATATTCGCAGAGTAAGCGCCATGATCGCGGCAATTGCCGCTGCTATCGGTCCAAAATAGAAACCGCAGATACTGAGCATCACCGACCGACCATCAAAGATGAGCCCGGGGGACAACACCAGGGGATGGAGCATTCCTAAAAGAGATGCGGTTCCAAACAAAGCGCCTAGCAAGAGTATCTTATACTTATAAAATCTCTTTCCGATATCAACAAACCCTGCCAGGATGCTAATTGACACAAGTATTCCTAAATTGAATACTATATCCAGAATGTTTTTCATCAAGATCTCCTATTATATCAAGAAATGATATGCTTGTTAAATTGTTAATTGTTAAATGGGGACGGACACCTATTAATTCTATTTTCACCATTTATTAAAATATGATAATCGAGTCCCCTTGTCTTACTCTTGTCTTATATGATGCGGGTATCCCGTTGCAACGATTCGTGCTATTCTTGGCATATACAAATTATAGGTCTTCGCAGAGGTGATGTCAAAGAGAATAAGTGTCTCTGCCCTTATCATTCCCTATCATTCCTGACGTACTACTTATTTTCTATATACTTATCTTCAATTTTTAAGTGACCAGCAATATATTCTTATACTTGTCACCAACTTATTTTATTAATTTAGCAAATAACGATGATAGCATTCCAAAATTTGACAAAGTTACAAGAAAAAGAATAATATAAATCAAACAATTTAGCAAATACATTTCAATAACATTATATTTTTTCTTTATTTTGATCTTTAAGGAGGAATGGGGATTTGAACAAAATAGTGGAATTTTATGCCCCGGGGAAAATTATCTTTGGGCCGGGAGGATTATCTCAAGTTGGTGTAGAGGCAAAAAAATTAGGAAGTATCGCTTTGATAGCATTGGGTAGCAGTGCGATGAAAAAAAGTGGGACGCTAGAACGCTTAATTCATTTACTTATAGAAAATAATTTAAAATATGTCATCTATGAAAATATTCCCTCTGACCCTACGGTAGAAACAGTGGATATTGGAGCAAGTTTTGCCCGAAAGGAAAGCTGTAATTTGGTTATCGCCCTGGGGGGAGGAAGTGTCATGGATGCCAGCAAGGCTATTTCGGCAATGGTGACCAATGAAGGTTCGGTGGCTGATTATCAGGAAATCGAAGGGAAAGGCAGAAAAATTAATATCAAACCCATTCCTTTTATCGCTATTCCCACTACCTCGGGTACCGGTTCAGAGGCGACAAGAAATGCAGTAATCACTAACACCAAACTCGGATTAAAGAAGAGCATAAGAGACCTCTGTCTCATTCCGGAAGTAGCTCTGGTTGACCCTGAACTTAGCCTATCTTTGCCCCCTGGTATAACCGCTATCTGTGGTGGTGATGCTTTAACTCAATGTATAGAATCTTATTTAGGCAAGAAAAGCCAGGAAATCACCGATGCCCTGGCCCTGCATGCCATAGAACTCATTGGAAAAAGTTTGATCAAAGCAGTAAAGGATGGTAAAAACCTGGAAGCACGTGAAAATATGGCTATGGCTGCACTTTTAAGCGGGCTTTGCCTGTCTAATTCAGGATTGGGAGCAGCTCATGCCCTTTCTCACCCTTTGGGAGTATACTACAAAATTCCTCATGGTCTATCTTGCGCAGTACTGTTACCTTATGTCATGGAGTACAATCTTCCGATAGTTACCGAAAAGTTAGTTAAAATAGCCCAGTCCCTGGGAGAAGATATCTCTTTATTATCAGAAACAGAAGCTGCACAAAAAGCAGTAGAAAAGATAAAAGAAATACTTTCTCAGGCGGGAATAAAATGTAATTTATCAGAATGGGGAATAAAAGAAAAAGATTTTTCACAATTAATTAAAGGTGCAAAAGGTGGTAGTTTAAATAATAATCCGCGGAATACATCCGATGAAGATTTAATTGAACTGCTCTATAAAATAACTGGCCCTTATTGATATAACAGAATTTCCTTAAATTTAAATTAGCTAATTTATTAACCCTGCTAAATAAGTATTTACTTAGCAGGGTTTTACTAATTTGTTATTTTAGTATCTATTACGATACTCGGTTCTTGGTCTCGGTGGACGAGCTTCGTCAATCTTTAAAGGACGACCATCGAAATCGGTATCATTTAAAGCTTCTTTGGCTTTTTGAGCTTCTTCTGCGGTAGACATTTCTACAAAACCAAAACCTTTGCCTTCAATGATATTAACACTCTTAACTTCACCATAACCAG
>CAYTVM010000263.1:0-3327 GCA_964441685.1 uncultured Atribacterota bacterium
AGATAAGATATCACCGGCAATCATGCCTCTTTCTCCTTTGATATCTCGGGCTAAATTACCAGCCAGACTATGGATATAAACCCCGATTATTGCTGACGAAAAATTATCAGCACCCTGAGCTATCAAACTGCAAATTATTCCCATAAGAACATCCCCCGAACCTCCAGTAGCCATTCCCGAATTATCGCCAACATTAATATATACTTCCCCTTCTTTATTGGCAATAATTGTTCTAGCTCCTTTTAAAACTACCACAATTCCATATTTTTGAGCAATTTCTCTGGTAATATCTATTTGATTATTTACAATATAATCTATATCCTTATTTATAAGTTGAGCCATTTCCCCAGGATGGGGAGTAATCACCAGTGGAGCTTTAGTCTTTTTCAATATAGAAGGGTCCTCACTTAAGGCATATATTGCATCAGCATCAACAACCAAAGGAACATTAGACTTATTTATAATTTTCCTTACCAATCTTTGAGTCTCCAGTTGTTGAGAAATGCCAGGGCCTATTCCTAATACGGAATAATTTTTCATTAATTTTAAAATTGTTTCTTCTGCATCTTCTCCTAAAGACTGTTGTATCGTTTCAGCAAGAGGAAGGGTAATCACTTCGGTTAGTTTTATTTCCATTATTTGATTCAAACTTCGAGGAATGCCTAATACTACAATACCCGTTCCGCTTCTTATCGCCGTTTCGCTTGCTAAATATGCTGCTCCAGTCATACCGACCGAACCAGCTAAAATTAAGACTTTTCCAAAAGAGCCTTTGTGAGAATAAGTTGCGCGAAACGGTAGAAGTGATTTAACTATCTCTTTAGTCACCATATTGGTTTTTATTTTCTTATCTTTTAAAAGATAAGAGGGAATACCAATGTCTTCAACTGTTACTTTTCCTGCATAGCTTGCACCAGGAAAAACCAATAAACCAATTTTTGGTAAGGCTAAAGTAATAGTATGAGTTGCCTTTACGCATGGTCCTTCAATCTTTCCCGTATCTGCATTTAACCCTGAAGGAATATCAATTGCAACTACTTCTTTGTTATTCATACAAATAGAATCTATTATATTAGCTTTTAATCCAGTTACTTTTCCTTGTAATCCGGTTCCTAATATAGCATCGATAATTAAATCTGAATTTCGTATGGTTCTTTGTATTTCTTCAAGTTTCACTGTCTCTGTTTCAATCAATTCAACTCCCATTTTTTTAAGTATATTTAAATTCTCTTCTGCTTCGCCCCTTATTTTATTAAAAGGAGTCAGAAGAAATACTTTTACTCTCACTCCAAAATCATAAAGATAGCGGGCAACTACAAAACCATCTCCACCATTATTACCCGATCCAGAAAAGATAATAATTTTTTTTAATCTTAAATCAGGATAAATATTTTTCAGACTTTGGAATATTCTTATTCCAGCATTTTCCATCAAAATACGTCCAGATATATTATTATCTTCTATTGTTTTCCGATCAATTTCTCTCATTTGTTGATTGGTAACTATCTTCATAAGATAACTCCCCTTTAAAATAATTGACCAATTAACCGATTAGTCAATTTACCAATTAAATTTAATTTAATAATCTGCAATTTATCCGATTAATTCTAATCTGATTCCCTCTTTTCAAACTATGCGCTCTACGCTAAACGCTATACGCTAGTTTGCCTGAGATACGAGATACGAATTTTTTCAAGGTAATCGGTAAATTAGCTAATCGAAATTATATTAATCTTCACTTATCAAGTAGACCCTCCAGGATTACTTGAGCAATAGCATATTCTTTGGTGTGAGAAATACTGATAAAATACTTATTTACCCCTTTTGTCAAAGCAATATTTTTCAATTTTCCAGATATATTTATAATAGGTTGACCAAGTTGGTTATTAGTTATTTCAATTTCTCTCCAGTTCGCTCCCCCAAGACCCAATCCTAATGCCTTTAACAGGGCTTCTTTGGAAGCAAATTTTCCAGCATAGGATTGAAATTTATTATTCTTCTTTTTTTCACAATAATCTCTCTCTAATGGAGTGAATATCCTGAAGCTGAAATTATTTCCCCATCTTTTAATTATTTTTCCTATTCTTCCTATTCTAACTAAATCTATTCCGCAACCTATAATCAATAATATTATTCCTTTTTCTTACTATTTTTAGCAGTACCTTAGTAAGTATTTTTAAAACTCTCTATAATAAAAATTGCCCTCTTTTATCTTTCCTTTTAGCCATTTTAATAAATATTTTTTCACTATGTTTCTACTAACGGGCGTTAAAAGAACAAAACCTACTATATCTGTAACAAAACCGGGAGTAAGAAGAAATACCCCTCCGGCCAGGATAATTGCTCCTTGGATTAAGCTGTCTCCTGGCATAATTCCTTCGTTTAAATCGTTTTGAATCTTATTTAAAATCATAAAACCTTGATCTTTTACCAGGTATGCTCCAATTATCCCGGTTAAGATAATTATGCCAATTGTAGTCAGGCCCCCTATCTTCCGCCCCACTTCAATTAAAATGTATAGTTCTGTTGCTGGTACTATTAAAAATAATAATAATATTTTAGTAAAAAACATCGTTTGCTCCCAATGAATAGTAATTTAATATTTTTTAAAGTGATTTTATCCAACAACAGGTTCTCATTAATCTGAGAATTGGAATATTCCTCTGCTTCTCTCTACCTCTCTTTAGGTACCGTGATAAATTTTCCCTTTTACTCAGTTAATAAAGTGGCACCTATAGATACGAATATATTCCGGGTGTTTTTGATAAACTGGCATCTTCACTATATACTATATATTGAATATTATATACTAATTTCTAACTATTTCTTTTATCGCCTTTATGGTGGCATAAATATCTTCTTCGTTTATTCCATAATGAGTAACCAAGCGAATTTTGGTAGGTGGTCGCGGTGAACCTAATATATTGTACTCTGCCAACTTTGGCAAAAATTGATAAGTGTCCATTCCAGATTCATTGATGTCAAAACAAACCATATTAGTTTGAACTGTTTCTAAATCTACTTTTATTCCACCTATATTAGCCAAACCCTCTCCTAAAATACGGGCATTCTTATGGTCTTCTTCTAATCTTTCTACCATATTTTCAATGGCAACTATACCAGCTGCTGCTAAAATACCTGCCTGCCTCATTCCTCCCCCCAGCATCTTTCTATTTTTACGGGCTCTTTTAATAAATTCTTTTGAACCTGCTAAAATCGAACCTACCGGAGCACTAAGACCTTTAGAAAGACAGAACATCACAGAGTCAACATCTTTGGTAAGAAGAGCGGGTTTGATATTCAAAGCTATAGCAGCATTAAATATTC
>CAYTVM010000264.1:0-3315 GCA_964441685.1 uncultured Atribacterota bacterium
CATGAAATGCCTCCGGTACCCGATCATTTCAGCCGTTGCAGCGATATTAATCGAAAAGGACCTGAATTGGTTCGGAACATTAAAAAAATAAAATCTTTAAAACCTTTGGAATTCGGTGGATTAGTCAAATCAGGGGATTATATAATACTTGATTGCCGTATCTATGATGCCTTTGGAGGCCAGCATATTATCGATTCATACGGAATTGATTTTAATGGTAATTTCGCGACTTTTTCCGGATGGGTGGTTCCTCCGGAGAAAAAGATTCTTTTGGTAACACCTCATCGCCTTGAAGCAGAAGAAGTAGCAATTTGGTTGAGAAGAGTTGGTCTAGATAATGTCGTTGGATCTCTGGAAGGCGGCGTGTTTGAGTGGGCCAAAGATGGTCTTCCAACTCAACATATTTGCCAGATTTCTGCTCCGGAATTGGAACATATTCGAAATAGTGAAGCCATCCATATCCTGGATGTTCGTGCTCTTTCTGAATTTGAAGAACAGCATATTGAAGGAGCGATCAATATTCCTGCGCCTGATCTCAGGGAAAGATATAGAGAACTCGATAAAGAAAAGAAATATTATGTTATCTGCAGCACCGGCCATCGTTCGAGTTTAGCCATATCAATATTGCTAAAAAAGGGTTTTTATCATCTGGTTAATGTGGCCGGCGGAATGACCGGTATAGGGGCATTTGGGGAAAATCGGGAGATGATTAAAAAATAGGGAAGTTTCCATTATCGTAGTAGACTTCATGGTAAATAATCATTATAAAGAGGAGGAATTTGAAATGGATATTCTTGCATTGAAATTATGGTCACCTTATTGGGTGGGAGCAGGAATTGGGATTCTAAGCTGGTTTACTTTTATGCTTTCCGATAAACCAATCGGTTGCTCAACTGCTTTTGCCCGGACCAGTGGCATGATTGAACAAGCTCTGACTGGAAAATCTGTAAAGAATCAGCTCTACTACCAGAAATTTCCTGCGGAAATTGACTGGGAGTGGATGTTTGTCCTGGGGATAATCATTGGTTCTTTTTGTTCTGCAAACCTTTCCGGAGAGTTTCAATTAAGATGGCTTCCATCCATATGGATAGCCAGGTTCGGAATTCAGGTGTTTCCTCGAATACTGACTGCTTTCCTGGGTGGTATCCTTATGGGAATTGGAGCAAGGTGGGCTAATGGTTGTACCAGTGGTCATGGTATCAGTGGTACCCTTCAACTGGCGGTAAGCAGCTGGATTGCCGTTATTTTCTTTTTTGCTAGCGGTATATTAGCTGCCTACTTGATTTATTAGGGAATAGGAGGTTGGAGATGTTAAAAAATTTACACTTAAAAAAACAGACTCAACTTATTCTTGGTCTGTTCATGGGAATTATTTTTGGTTTTCTTCTACAGAAGGGTGGGGCAGGAAAATATGATATTATCCTGGGTCAGCTCCTTCTTAAAGATTTTACCGTCCTTAAAATTATGCTTTCTGCCGTGGTTACAGGAATGATTGGTATCTATATTCTAAAAGGATTCGGTTTGGCCCAACTTCATATTAAACCGGGTTCGGTAGGCATGACCGTTGTTGGTGGGTTGATATTTGGTGTGGGTTTTGCGGTACTCGGTTATTGTCCCGGAACCATATCCGCGGCGATTGGCCAGGGTAATCTGGATGCTTTATTCGGTGGTCTTATTGGGATTCTGGTTGGTTCAGGAATTTTTGCCCATCTTTATCCCAGTTTGCAGGGTATTCTCAAAAAAGGATGGTTTGGCGATATAACCATTCCCCAGTATTTTAAAGTGAATCCCTGGATGGTGATTTTGCCACTTTGTTTACTTATTATTCTGTTCTTTTATTGGATTGAATCGATGGGCTTATAGAAAAATAAAATGGTTTAGACTACTATCTATTTTTAGTAGTACGGTCATTGTCAAGAATGAACCTGTACGGCATTCTGGCATTAGTATAAAAATACTATTGACAAATCAGAAAAACCATGAGAGAATGTTAGGTAAGCATTAACTAACTATCGAGGTAAGATTTTGAAAGCATATCGTAAATTATGTAACGTATTTGATGGTTTTATGCAGATTAAGACAGAGTGCAGGTTCTGTGTCATCGATAAATATAATGTGTCAGAGCTGACCTTAAGGCAGATTGAATATTTAAAGAAATTTGATGAATATGAATATGTTACTATTAGTCAATTAGCTGAAGATTTAAAATTATCCAAACCGTCAATCACCGAATTGGTTAAAAAGTTTATTAAATTGGATTGCGTTAAGAAAGAACAATGCAGCCACGATGCAAGAGTTTATTATTTGTATCTTACCGAAAAAGGTAAAGGGATTGCCAGAATTGAACGGATTACCAATGAGGATTTTATCAGAAGAGTGGAAGATTGTTTAAGCGAAGAAGACATTAGTTTGTTAATTGAAATAATTTCAAAAGTAGTTTAAAATTCTATTTTTTTTAGGGTTATTGTTAGGTTAAGCATAACTAACTATTAGAAATTTAAAAAGAATATGGTTAAAAAGAAAGAATAGCAAATATGGAATAAAAAGCAGTGGAAGTTTGGGAAGAGGTTGGACAACTCTTCAAAGAGATGAAGGAGATATTGTTTTAATGAAAACTGTATTAATAAAAGAAATCATAGAAATAGAAGTTCAAAAAGTAGCTTTAATATAAGAAATGAGGTGGAAATTATGAAAGATAATCAGTTGAAAGATGAGTTAGTTGTTATAGCGATGCCCGGGCATGTGCTATTTAAAGGAATAAAAAGCACCATAAAAATCAAGAAATCATTGGGTGAAAAAATATATTCTAGAATTAAGCAGGATAATAACTATGCTATCGCACTGCTATTAAAAGAGGAATGCGATTTTGAAGCTTACCAGAAAAAAGATTTATATAACATTGGAAGTCTGGTGAAAATCGAAAAGATAGTCGATTCAAAAATAACCTATGATATAAATGTAGAAGCATTGGACAGGGTAGAAGTGAACAATATATATAAGGAGCAGGACTATTTTATTGCTAAATATGAAATGGCGCCAGATATTGAAGATTTAGACAAGAATACGCAAAAGCAGATGTTTGAATATGTTAAAAAGATGACTACGGAAATAAGCGGGAAATTTATAGGTTCTGAAAGTTATATTCAATTCATCCAAAGCATGAAGAATTTGGAGCAACTTTTTGGTTATTTGATGCAGTTTATCAATATACCCGCTAGCGAAAAACAAGAGTTATTGGAAATTAGATCCAGAAGAAAGAAGAGTTTAAAGTTTTTAGATATCATAATACAACAAAAGGAAAATATTGAATTTCAA
>CAYTVM010000265.1:0-3311 GCA_964441685.1 uncultured Atribacterota bacterium
CAAAGGAGAAAGTCATGTTTCGTAAAAACAAAATGATTACCATCTTAATAAGTATAGTAGTGATAGTAGGAGGTTTTTTAATATTTTATAATATTCAAAACAGGTCTTCCCAGCCGCCCACAATTTCTGTTTCAGAAGAAGAATGGAATTTTGGAAAAATAAAGGAAGATGAAAGACCGGTTCATATCTTTGTCATAAATAATATAGGGAAAGAAGAACTAATTATTAGTAGAGCACATGCCTCCTGTGGCTGTACAGCCACCATGCTCTCCTCTGATAATATACAATCAGGAAAGTCAGCTGAACTAAAGGTTACCTTTAATCCTACCGGTTTTAATGGTGTAGTTAAAAAAGATATCTATATCGAATCCAACGATCCTCAGCTCCCCAAGGCCAAGGTGACAATAATTGCTGATGTAGAACCTATTCCCTCTCCCCAAGCTTTCTTTTCTGAAGCCCAATGGGATTTAGGGCTGATCCCTCAAGGGGACTTGCCTACCTTTATTTTTACTATTGAGAATAAGGGAGAACTAGATTTGATAATTGATAAGATGGATGTTTCTGAGTATATTCAATCTGATACAGCAGTACCCATAACCATTCTTCCGGGAGAAAAACAAGAAGTAATTTTTACTTATAATTCCACTCAACATGAATTAGGCGAGGTGAGGGAAAGTATGCGCATATATTGTAATGATCCTCGAAGAAATGCCTTTTCGTTGCGTGTTAATGGTTATATAAAAGAAAAAGCCGCTCCAACGGTAAGTATTTCTCCTGTGGGAACTAGTTTTGATTTAACAACTGATTCCGAAGGCGAAACGATAGGAAGGTTCGTTCTGGCAAATTCAGGAGGAGAGGGTATAAAAATTACTTCCATAAAAACCTCAGCAGATTACCTCATCCCTTTGGTATCTGAAATTGAGTTAAGTTCTGGAGAAAAAGAAAATCTACAGGTAATATTATTAAGGGATAAAATTTCTGATAGAACACAGGAAGGGGAAATAAAGGAATATCTTTATTTAACTGTTGCTATTCCCATTGCAATTAATAGATAGTAAACTGTGTCGCTAAAATTAATAAAAAGTATAAATTGTTGAAAAAAATATGAATGACCTGCAGAATAAATATTTTTACAGTAATAACCTAAATATCATCATATATAAAGGAGAATACAACAATGGAAGCAACTATAAAAATATTTAAAGCCTTATCTGATGAAACTCGCCTACGTATTTATCTGCTTCTGCTAAAAAGTGAATTGTGTGTCTGTGAATTAGTAAATATATTAAACATGGAGCAATCAAGAATTTCGCACAGTGTTAGGATTTTAAAAGAAGCAGGTCTTGTTGATAATCGACGAGAGGGTAAGTGGATTATCTATGCAGCAAATCCTGAAACAGAAAATAATAAAATAATTCGGGGTTTAAAGAATGAATTAGAATTACCGGAACAGGATTTAAAGAATATTACTAAATGCAAGACAGAAAAGATAAGAGAGAAGTATAAATGCAATTAATCCTTGTTTTATTACTTGGTTAGTTGATAATGAGTAATGAGTGATGAATAATAAGTAACAAGTTTTAACTCACATGTTGCGGGTCGAAAGTTGTATATTGGAACTTTAAGGGTTTAGGATAACTAGACAGCCGGCTGCCTAGTTATCCAGTTGGCTCGTTAAAATAGCGGTTACAAGTTACAAGTTGCAAGATAAAAAGCTTGTTTTTAGTTTATTGATTTATACTATACGCTCTACGCTATAATATATATTAGCGATTAATTTATTTACTCTCTTTAGCCTTTTAAATAGAAAGGGAGTGTGCTTATGTGCGATACTATAGTAGCTTTAGGTTCTGCAACCGAAGAAGGTTTTACCCTTTTTGGGAAGAATAGTAATCGAGAACCTGATGAAGCCCAAAACATCCTAATAGTCCCCCGCAAAAAGCATGATTCAAGCGAAACTGTTCAATGTACCTATTTGACTATCCCCCAGGTTCCAGAAACAGTTCGGGTATTACTCTGTCAGCCTTTCTGGATGTTTGGAGCAGAAATGGGAGCTAATGAATATGGAGTGGTTATCGGTAATGAATCGATATTTACCAGAGAAAAGCCGGGTAAAATAGGTCTAACCGGTATGGATTTAGTTCGCTTAGCCCTCGAAAGAAGCCGAAATGCCCGGCAGGCATTAGAAGTAATTATTGAGTTATTAGAAAAGCATGGACAGGGAGGCAATTGTGGTTATCGATTGAAATTAAAATATATGAATAGTTTTTTAATTGCCGATAAGAAAGAGGCTTATGTATTAGAAACAGTAAAAACCTGGTGGGCCTGGAAAAAAATCAAGGATGTTTGGAACATATCTAATATAATATCTTTACAGAAGGATTACGATTCTTGCTCTGAAGGATTGATAGAGAATGCCATTAAGAGAGGTTACTGCAAAAAAAGAGAAGATTTCAATTTTCGAAAATGTTATTCTACTAAATTTATGACCTGGGCTGCCAAGGGGGCTGAACGGGAAAAACGCTCCCGAACTTTACTTTCGCAAAGGAAGAAGAGGTTAACTAACAGAGATTTTATAAATATTTTACGAGATCATGGGGATAACCTCAAATGGACTCCTAACCGGGGTCCTGGCGCCACCTTGTGCCTGCACGCAGCAGACAAATTATTTCGCCGAAACCAAACAGTCTGTTCTCTAGTAGCAAAAATTGGTGAGAATAGGCAATTCTTTTATACTACCGGGGCTTCCAACCCTTGCATAAGTCCCTTTTTCCCTGTCTTTTCTCCTGATACCACTATACCTGATGAGTACAACGAGGGAAACGAAAATTATAATTCAAAATCTTATTGGTGGGAGAGTGAGCGTTTTCATCGAAAGGCTTTACTAAATTTTAATTTTGCACAAGCCGAAATCCAGCCTTTAATCATGAATTATGAAGAAGAAATAATTTCTTCTATCGAAAACAGTCTAAGCACATTAAATCAAAAACAAATTAACGAATATTTTATCAGAGCCCGAGCCATAGTTAAAAATTGGGGTTCAAAGTTAGATTTTCTTCCTTCGGTAAATTTGGGATGGAGTTTTAGTCATTATTGGCGAGGATATAATAAACGAAACGGAATTATTTAAGTTTTAGTAGAATGATTAGTAAAATAGTGACTAAAATAGAAAGAGGAAAACTTAAAAATAAAAAGGAATAAAATTAAATAGTCATTTATTTTATTATTGCTAAGTATAATTTTAAATATCTAAAAAAATTCTCAAAATGACAGGAGTAACCAATTGGAGGTTTTCAATGAAAATATTAGTA
>CAYTVM010000266.1:0-3308 GCA_964441685.1 uncultured Atribacterota bacterium
TATCCCAACTCCTTGCTCGCCTATAAGATGCATGAATATACTCCTTGTCACCTAATGTCCGCATAACCGGCTGGCAATGAAGCGCAGCGTAATTGTCAGTCCGAGTTGATGCGATTGTTAGGGCCAATTTATCAGGCTTGGCTTTTTCGCAAACACATAGGCCCTTTTACTTTGGTACTCTACGCCTGGATATGGTTCTCTCTCAATTACCTCAATTGCTTGGAATCCGCTGTCTTCTAAAGAACGGGTAATGAAATCAGTTCTGAAAAACGTAAAGTCTATATCGACCTGTTTGCCTAAAAACTCGTCTAAATGGATTGTTTCTTCACCAATGTGATAAGTGAAAAGAAATATTCCATCCGGCTGTAATACGCGAAAAATTTCATGGAATGCTGTGCCCATCTGCTCTTCTGTGAAATTCACTATAACATAGAATGCTACAATAGCGCCTACTGAGTCGTCTTCAAAGTCGAGTCTAAGAATGTTTCCCTTCCGGAAGCATATCTCTGGATTAATTGTCCTTGCTTCTTCGAGTAATTTATCTGAAACATCGAGTCCAGAGATTTCAACACCAATGTCTTTCAAGTATCTCGTTGTTTGACCGGGACCACAGCCGAAATCCCAGACAGGCCTTTTATTCCCGATCTCCTTTGAGAATCGGTGCAATATTTCCTGATCCATCGGCTTCTTTTCGTGTTCGCCGGTGAATGTTTCTGCATATTCTTTTGCAACAGTGTCGTATTGTTTCGCTACTTTGCTTGGAGTCTGGCTCATAATTATAGCCCTAACATAAGATTAGGTGTACTAATGAAAAAGGCAAATGTTGCTTTTCCCGACTACCTAAAAGCAATAAGGGGGTCAAGTCTTGAAATATCACTTTTTTTCTTCTCGCTTAAATTTTTTAATCTCCCTGCTCCCTGCACTATATTCATGCCCATATATTCTACTGTGTATTTTGTCATATTGCAAGACCTGGCCTTATATACCCTTATTTATCAACTCAATTGCTTTTTGTAATTGTGGATCATTTCCCTTCAGATAATCTTGCAGGGAAAACCTGATTTCATAATCCGGAATCACACCATGTCCTTCCGGTAATCTGGAAACAGCTGCTGTAAAAACTTTCGTTGCACAATATATCCGAAGTTTGGTATTTCTTAAGGTGATATTCTTACCACCATCGGTAACCACCGCTCCCCCGCCTGATTCTTCTCCAATAAATGTACCAACATTATGATATTTTAAAAGCGAGCACAAATGTCCGGTAGTAGAAAAACTTGCCCCATCGGTGAGAATATAAATACTTCCCGTAAAGTTATTTTCCGCAGGCTTTACAGGCTTTTTCAGGCTGAAATAAATAAACATAGCCTTTTCAAAGTAGGGTGCAGGTTCGCTTATCAGATAAGAGAATAGGTGCGCTGCTGGATTGGGAGTGCCTCCCCAGTTACCACGAAGGTCTATGATAAGGTTTGGTATGTCCTTCTCTTTTAGCTCCGCGAAAAAGCTTTTAAGATACTTTTTATAGTCACTCATTTTTACTTTGGATGACCGGAATGACTTGATTAACAACCTGGCATAATCTTCATGCACTTCACCATAATATACATCTCCCTCCGTTGGTTCAAAATATATACTCATAGTGGTCATAAACATCTTGCTGTTCTTGATTGACGGTACTACGACTTTAAATGCCATATCCTGATCCGGTTTAGAGTATTCAATGGCAAACTCATCAGGATTCTCAACAAAGTAATAGTAAACAGCGTTAAACCAATGGTTTAAGATATAATATTTTTTCGTTTGGTTATATCCGTCAGCGGTCAGATTATCAAGAAGTATACCGGTGATTTCAGAAATGACTTTACCATTTATGGATAATATTTCAGAGCCGACGGGTATATCAGCTGATGACAGATTTTCATAGACAAAAAGCCTATCGTCAACTAGTTTAACCAAAAGTGGGAGATACTTCCCATAATCCTTTAAATATTTCTCGTAGTCTTTTGAGATATAGATATTTGTATGGCCACAACCCAGAGCTGAAATCGCTGGTGAAACAATATGATAAAATTCATGCTCGGTCATACCATCTTTAAGCTGGCTGTACTGCTTATCAAATATAAGATTTAAATCATTATCAGAAAGGTATAAATTGGGGTGTTTTGTTTTTACCTCCTTGCGCAGTTGTGAAAAATCTTCCTGTAATTGATTTAATGAATAGATTTTTTCTGCCACATTGATTTCAGGCATATCTCTTCCGCACCCGGATAAAGAAAATAGCAAAGCTATGTTTATGATTATTAGTAAACATTTAAGCAGAACGATTGGTATTTTTGTTTCATCTTTCAATTTTATTGTCTCCTTCTAACGATAAGGAGTCAAGTCTTGAAATATCACTTTTTTTCTTCTCGCTTATTTTTTTTAAATCTATCTGTTCACTGCACTATATTCATGCCCATATATTCTGCTATCTATTTTGTCATATTACAAGAACTAACTCTATATGCCCATATTCAGCTAAATGTTATACTTTTCACACAGTCTGACGTCTTACTGTCTTGCCGCTTATTTTTACTACCAATCTGAGTCGGCTGGAAAGAGACTGTAATACTTTACGCCTTGACGGGGTTGAGCCATCCAATCTGCTACAGTCCCTTTCCATTTCAGATAATGTTCAGTATTTTGATGGTTCTGAAATTCTTCTGGAGACTTATAAACCTCATACAAGAAGAATTGCGAAGGATCATTTTCCGCCTGCAAGACATTGAAGTGGATATTGCCTGGTTCTTTACGAGTATTCCGAGCATTTTCAAAGGTTTCTTCTTTAAAGTCTTTAATTTTTTCTGGTTTAACAAACACAGTTACACAGACAACATACATATTTTTCACCTCCTTATTAGCTCACTCTACCAAAGATAGGTACTCCCATCCCTATAGCCATGCAGACCAAATCAAGGATAATATAAATTACTAAAACAATTTTTAGATTCATTTTATAAATTTCTTGCATAGTTCCCCAATCGCTATAACCAAAAAGTCATCACTTGCCATAAAATATCTGCAACATACTATATAATCTAATCTTCCTTTTTATACTACAACAAGAGCCTTACAAAATCCTTCTTTTTCAAAGGAAAAGTTATTAGTCACTCTATAGAAGGGAAAAGACTGAATTCCCGCAATGGCAGAGGGATTAAAACTAACAATGTTTACTTATAAATGGGAAAAATGTGTAAAATCTGTGGGAAAATAACTCTTGAAAGCCTTATATAATAAGGGTTTCAAGATAGTAAATAGGAACGGAGAAC
>CAYTVM010000267.1:0-3280 GCA_964441685.1 uncultured Atribacterota bacterium
ATAGTGACATTATTACTGATTAATTTTAAGGTGACAATATCACAGATTAATTACACTCGTCTTCTTTTTTATTGAGAATTTCCCATATTTATGCTATAATTTAACTGCAAGTTGAGGGAAAAAGTATGAGTTCAGTCAAAAATAAAGATGAAGTAAAAAATGTAGCTGTAAACAGAAAAGCACGACATGAGTATCATATATTAGATACTTACGAAGTAGGGTTGGTTCTAAAAGGAACAGAGGTAAAATCTTTAAGAGAAAGTAAAGTTAGTCTGCGG
This sequence comes from uncultured Atribacterota bacterium, assembly GCA_964441685.1. GTDB lineage: Bacteria > Atribacterota > Phoenicimicrobiia > Phoenicimicrobiales > Phoenicimicrobiaceae > Sediminicultor. The sequence goes on from CAYTVM010000267.1 coordinate 279, forward strand.
GAAAGTTTTGCTCAATTTGAAAATAACGAACTTTTTATAATGAGTATGCATATTTCTCCTTATGCCTTTGGTAACATATTCAATGTTGATCCGATAAGGAAGCGTAAATTGCTTGTGCATAAACGAGAGATTAGTCGTTTAAAAGGACAGGTCGAAGAGAAAGGTTTAACCCTGGTGCCTTTACGAATTTATTTTAAAAGAGGTCATGCCAAGATCGAATTAGCTTTGGCTAAGGGAAAAAGATTGTATGATAAACGACAAGCAATGGCTGAAAAAGATACCCAAAGAGATGTAGAAAGAGAGTTAAAGAATAAAGAATGGGGGCGATAGGTTTCGACAGGGATAAGAGAAGTAAGAACAGCGAGTCGAGGTTCCATGTCCTCGTAAAACTGTGGAAAAACATTAATTGCTAGAAACGAACAATTAGCATTTGCAGCCTAATTAGGCTGCACGTCTATACTGGTCTTGTGTCTACGAGACCATTATGGGTGTAACATAAAGTAGACTATCTTTTATCTTATTGCCCTGGAAGGTAAAAGAGAAAATGAAGGGCTGGCTCAATTTGCATCCTGTCTATGGGAGGTAAAAAGAGCGAGAAAAAAAATCATAGACTATACTCGTAGCGGTTCTTACTGAAATATCTTTGGACGCGAGTTCGAATCTCGCCGCCTCCACCAAATCCATATAAATAAAGCCTTTCAGGCATATTGCTGAAGGGCTTTTTTATTTAAAAAGAAGGTTTTTTAGAAATTATGTAGTATTAAAATATAGAAAGATATAAGAAATTTAGGTTATGAATAATTAGAAGAAAGATAAAAGACATTATTAGAAAATTTTAAAATAAATAGTAAGTTCGGGTATAAAGGATTAAGCGAAATCAAAATATTGAGAAGTGTGGAATAACTGATTACTGATGAAGATTAACGGTAAAAGAAAAATAACGAGCAATTTAAGCAAATGGGTATTGATTATTACAGGAAGTTTCTTTACGGGGCTTGGAATTCTGGGCATATTTTTACCTCTCTTGCCCACTACTCCTTTTCTTTTACTGGCTGCTGCATGCTATATTAGAAGTTCAGAAAGATTCTACAATTGGCTCATAAATAACAAGTGGTTAGGCAATTATATTAAGAATTATTTAGAAGGAAAAGGAGTTTCATTAAAAGCAAAGGTTTTTTCCATTTCTTTTTTATGGATAACCATAGGATATTCGATTGTTTTTGTAGTGAACATTTTTTCAATTAGAGTCATTTTGATTCTGATAGCTATTGGTGTTACCATACATCTCCTCTCTATTCGAACCTTAAAGCAAAGAAAAGGAGATGATAACAAATGATTGAACTGATTTTGAAAAGAAAACTTTTCGGACTTTGCCTAAAGTGAAGTATATCCGAATTTTACTTGGATATAACACCATATCGGAGGTATATACGCAATTAATCTTGAAGTTTTGTTCTAGGTAAGTTTTTCTAAATGTGAGTATAACATAAGCAAAGAACCTTAGTTTTTTTAAGGTAATTATTTAAGGAATCAAGTAAATTCCTATATGCCCAGCCCTGATTCTTTTCATCTTAAGACTTATCTTATCCCAAAAAAGTACGTTTTCAGACAGCAACCTGGGGGCTATAAAATAATTAGCCCTTCAGCATTTTGTTGAAGAGCTTTTTTATTTTTTTAAATTATTTTCCCAAAAAAGAAGGATTTTATCAATTTTTTGTCGTATTAATATTAATATTTAGAAAAATTAGAAAAGACTTATTCTTTTAACCGCTGATGGCGATTTAATAAGATAAATATATATTCTTGAAGTTTGACAAATAAACGTCTCCTGACACATGTATTCTTACTCCGCCTCTTGAACCTTGACCAATTTACCTTTTAACCTAAAGTTTTTCGCTAAAATCGATCATTAAGATAATTTTTTATTTTTTATCATAAAATAAGGAGGGTTAAAATGAAAGAATTCTGGTTATTTAATTGGTACCATGAAATAAGGAGGTTTAAAATGAAAAAAGTCTGGTTATTAGTTATTTTGTTTGTGCTTTTTCTTTGCTATGTTGCCTTTTTTGTTTATCCCCATCAGGAAGGGGTTCTTTCTTCTACGGAATTGTCGTTAGACGATTTAAGTAAAGTTGACCCTCAATTTCAAGAGCAATTTCCTATACAGGAAGTAGATATCAACAATCAAGGCCGCTCAATATTTATTGCCTTTGTTATGTTGTCTCATGTTCTTTTTGCTAATCTCCATTTGGGAGGAAGTTGGGTAGCCGTCATTACCGAGGGTTTCTATTTAAAAAATAAAAAGAAACGCTACCGCCTTCTCTCTAAATCAATCACTCTTTTTAATGTGATACTCTTCAGTCTGGGTGCTACCTTTGCAGTTGCCGGTGTTCTTTTTTTTGTTTCTCTTTTTCCGGTTTTTGCCAGCAATTTATTTCATGTCTACTGGTGGCCACTGTTCATTGAAGCCATTCTCTTTGCCTTAGAAATTGTTTTTTTGTATACTTTTTGGTTTACCTGGGAAAAAATTAAACCTGTATGGCACCAAATTTTAGGTTACGGTTATGCGGTATCGGTATTTTTTCAAACCCTGATGATTAATATGCTGGCAGGAGGGATGCTTACTCCAGGTGTAAAAGAAATAAAATTTACCGCTAGCGGTTTAATGACTTTAAGTAAGGAAGACGCTTTGGCCATGTGGTTTAATCCCACATTATGGCGCTTACAGTGGCATCGTTTATTCGCTTCCATCTCTTATATTGGTTTTGTTTTGGCCATGTTAGCAGTTTTTCATTTTTTGGACCGGAAAAACCAGAAAGACAAGCAATACTGGGATTGGGTTTCCAGTTATGGTCTTAATTGGGGCCTTTTTGGATTAGTCATCCAGCCCTTTTTAGGATTTATTTATATGTTAAAAATATCTGATGTCAATGACAATGCTTTTCAGTTTATCATGCATGGACCGAGAGCCTGGGAAATGTTATTAATGGTAGGAATCCTAA
>CAYTVM010000268.1:0-3252 GCA_964441685.1 uncultured Atribacterota bacterium
CATCAGATTGTTAATGCTTTAATAAAGGCCACTAAAGCTGGTTTGACCATTTCTATTGATAAATTAGAAGCACATTTTCTGGCTGGGGGAAATGTCGATCGAGTGATTAATGCCTTAATTGCTGCCGAGAGGGCTGGTATTAATTTAACCTTTGAAAAAGCAACTGCTATTGATTTAGCTGGAAGAAATGTCTTAGAGGCTGTGCAAATGAGTGTAAATCCGAAGGTAATAAAAACACCGATAGTAGCAGCGGTAGCCAAAAATGGTATTCAAGTGATGGCCACTGCCAGAGTGACAGTAAGAGCAAATATTGAACGGTTGGTTGGAGGAGCTGGCGAGGAAACCATTATAGCCAGAGTAGGAGAGGGAATTGTTACTACTATTGGTTCAGCAGAAACCCATAAAAATGTCTTAGAAAATCCAGATAATATCTCCAAGACTGTATTGAAAAAAGGTTTAGATGCGGGGACAGCTTTTGAAATATTATCCATCGATATTGCTGATGTAGATGTAGGTAAAAATATTGGTGCTATGTTACAGACTGATCAGGCAGAAGCGGATAAGAAGATTGCTCAGGCCAGGGCCGAGCAGAGAAGAGCATTAGCAGTAGCTCAAGAACAAGAAATGAAAGCCAGAGTCCAAGAAATGAGAGCGAAGGTGGTAGAAGCAGAAGCAGAAGTTCCCAAAGCAATGGCAGAAGCTTTAAGAACCGGAAAATTAGGAGTAATGGATTATTATAATTTGAAGAATATTGCTGCCGATACTGCTATGCGGGATAGTATCTCTGAAACGCCAAAGAAGAAAGAAAATAAATAAAATAATATTTTTTACTAAAAAAGGATAGAATAGACGATGTCATTAATTTCATATATATTTATTTTCTATATTATAATCAATTTGTTAAGCAAAATAGGAAATAAGAAAAGAAGGTCATATATCTTGACTCAGAAAGAAAAAGATAATTCTGTCCCGGTATTTTCAGAAATTCAGGATAAGGCAGGTTCACCCGGTGATAAGATTAATATTAAACAAGTTGATAGTATAGAAAAAAAGAATAAAATTATTATAGACGATAAGGTTAAAGAATATTATCAGAAAAAAGAAGAAGAGATTTTAACTTATAAACCGGTTGTAAAAGATAGAGAAGAAATTACTGCTGAACAGGAAAGTGGGTTGGGAATATATTTGTCTGACAATATTCTGATTAACGGAATAATATTATCAGAGATAATTGCACTACCCAGAGCTCTAAGGCCTTATGATTTTCAGAGATACAAAAGATTAGGATAAATTAATCTTTAGTGAGAAATAGTCGTTAGTATAAATATAAGATGCAAGTTTTCAGTTGCATGTTGCATAATGAGAGATAGTTGATACGGTTAACCAACTTAATTTTAATTATTCAACCGGATAACCGGCTAGCTATCTTCACTATAAACTATAGACTCGATACTCATTTCTTCACGAGATACGATTCACGAGATACGATATACGAAAATATTACTATATTTTACGAAAGCAGGGAAATATTATAGAAAAAGATAAAAATATAATAAATAAGAATATATTAGTTAATAATAAAGAAGAGCTAAGAGAGCTGTTTGGACAATATGATGAAAATATCAAACTTATAAATCAGTATTTTTCAATAAAAATATCAACACAAAATGATAGTAGGTTAGTTATTTCAGGGATAAAAGACGAAATGGATAGTGCTATAAAAATAATTGAAGAACTTCTCTCCATCATTAGGGAAGGGCATTCACTTTCTGTGGATCAGGTTAAATATCATATTGAGATGTCTAAGAATAAACAACCTGTAGATTGGAAATTGTTGCACAAAGATGTGATCCATGTTTTTAAAAAAGATAAAGAGATCAGGCCAAAAACCTTGGGTCAACAGAAATATATTGATTCTGTTAAAAAAAATGATATTGTATTTGCTATCGGACCTGCCGGAACGGGAAAGACATACTTAGCGGTAGCAATAGCTCTGTCTACTTTAAAAAAAGAGGGAGTAAACAGAATAATTTTAGTTAGACCAGCGGTAGAGGCTGGGGAAAGTTTAGGTTATTTACCAGGAGATTTATTGGAAAAGATAGACCCTTATTTTCGCCCTCTATATGATGCCATGTACGAAATGATGCCTTCCGAAAAATTCCAAAAATATTTAGAAAAGGGAATAATAGAGATAGCTCCTTTAGCCTATATGAGAGGGAGAACCTTAAATGATTCCTTTATCATTTTAGATGATGCTCAAAATACTACTTTAGGTCAGATGAAAATGTTTTTAACCCGCTTTGGTTTTGGCTCTAAAGTTATCATTAATGGAGATATTACTCAGATAGATTTACCACTGAAAGAACATTCTGGATTAACCAGAGTGGAAAAGATACTTAAAAAGATAAAAGGTATCGAATTTGTATATCTTAATGATCAAGATGTGGTAAGACATAGATTAGTTCAGGAGATTATCCGTGCTTACGAAAGGGAAGATTTTCGGAATAAAAAAAGGGAGTGATCCAACCTTATGAAACTATACGAAAAATGGAATCAATGGAGAAAAAGAGAAAAAATGACTGACAAAAGTATACAAAAGAAGAAGTGGACCAGTAAAAATATATTACAAAAATTAACCATATTTTTTATCCTATTAATTGCAATTACCCTTGTTCTATCTATTAAATTTTTTCCTGATAAAATTTTATTGAAGGAAGGTCAAATTGGTTCTAAGGATATTTTATCGCCACGGGATTTTGAATTTGTGGATTTAGAGGCAACACAAAATTTAAAAGAAAAAGCTTCTAAATCGATAAAAGAAGTGTATGATTTGAATTTAGCAAATATCGAAAATGTCGAAAAAGAAATAGATACTCTGTTTTTAAAGATAGGAGAATACAAAGAAAAAATTAAAGAATCATTTCAAGATACTAATGCCAATATAATTGAGATGGACAAAAAATTGACAGATGATGAATTGAACAAAATGGCTAAAGAAATAAATGAAAATTTAGGGCTATATATTAATGAACAAGTTATAGAGAATTGTTTTCGGCTTGATAATTTATCTTTAGAAAAAATAAGGGTAGACATTAAAAGTTCTATGAGGAAAATTATGGAACAGGGAATAATAAAAGATGATTTAGAAAATGCCAAAAAACAATTAATTAGGGAAATTAGTGAAATTTCCATCGATCATTATGATGCCCTGATTGCCAGCGAGATTGCAACTTCTTTAATTCTACCAAGTTT
>CAYTVM010000269.1:0-3239 GCA_964441685.1 uncultured Atribacterota bacterium
TCTTCACCAAAATAGCAGTCAATCCGATTGCCCAGATAAGTCCGACTGCTAAATTAAGAATGGCAAAGAGGGGAGCTATCCACATTCGAAAAGAAAGAATGAGTAAAATTAAAATGGCAATAAAAGCAATGATACTGGTATAACCCATACTCTGCTCGCCGTAAACCATTTCATCGCGACCCAGAGGAATCATCCCGGTAAGCCCGGCTTTTACTTCCGGAAAATCCTTTTTCACCTTATCAACTATTTCTTGAATAGTATCTGTTCCAGAAATCATTTTACCCATATCGGTCATGCTAAAATTAGGGATGACATTAATAATAAGTGCTTGTTTATCATAAGATAAAAGGTAAGGTTCTCCCAGTATCAATTTTTCTACTGCTCTTTGGGCTTCTTCCGGAGAATGGATTTTGTCGGAAGAATAGTCTTGCATGACGGAAATTAAATGTGCAATACTATCTAACATAATGATGCTATTATCCTCTTTTTCCCGGGTAGAAATCGATTCTTCCCGGCCGACATATTCCTTTTCAAAACTGTTGTTTAAATTGATAAGTAAGGGAACTAAATTGGGATTTTGGTACAATTCTTTCATGTTTTGCAAATCATCTGCCTTAACCAGCATCAGACCATGTTCGCGAATAAAATCTACATCTTGTTTATAATCAATCCGTTTAGCGTAAAGTTTTCCATCCTTTGGGTCAATTGCCAGCTTGATTTGAGGGACAACCACTTCAGTATAGGCTTTAATTGCCTCTTCTTCACCTTCGACTACGATGATAATGTTAGTGGCGGTTACAAATTCATTAATGACTTTATTGTATTGGATTGTCTTTTCACTCTTTACAGGGAGCAAATCAGTCCATCGCATACTCTGTTCCAACTGGGTAGCAAAAGCGCCCATTATTGTAGTAATAATAACTACCATAATTACCATCTTCCAGGGATGTAGAGTATGCAGTTTGGCTAAGGATTTTAGGATTTTATCACGCATAATTTATCTCCTTTGCAGATTTCTTTCAGTGAATAAGCTGTCATCTAATTCTACATTGTATTTTATTTCAAGCATTTCTATACTTGTTTGGGAATTTTCCTGTTGGTTATACATAACCATCTTTGTGGCAGTGGGAATAGCGTCTACATCTTTAATATCATATTGAATTAAAGTTTTTAATAAAAGTTCAGGATTTTCCGCATCATAATAATCTATGGTAATCGGGATAAAACTGTCTTTGATTACCCACATAATTAAGCGGGAATAACCGGATTCGATACCTTCTTTTTTCAGCATTTCAATCTTGTAACAATCATGTCCCTCTTTAATTTCGGAGCCAAGTTTTTTACTGCTAAAATCTTCAATAAAAGCATCACTTGCCCCGGTGTCTTCATAAGAGAAATCACTACCTTCCATCTTTTGACTTTTGGAATTGGTGGCAAGCTTGCGTATTCGTTTTGTACGGGGGAAATACATCCAGATATCATTAGCATAATTGAGCATCAGTATAGCTTGGCCTTGGGCCCGTTTGGGTTCTATATAACGCAATAGATTTTTTTCACCACTATTTTTGCTGTATGAATCGTAGATAAAAACCCTTTCTTCGCCGGAAGTTGTAATAATGGTCATTTTTACTTTGGCTTCAACGCTATCCTGGTTCATTAATTTATTCATTTTGCTGATTATTTCTTCAGCGGTAAGCTCTTGTCCGTAGGATATAATAAATATACTTAAAATTATTAAAAATAATAAAGTTAAAATAATCATTGTCTTTATGAATCTATTCTTTGATTTCATAATTTTCTCCTTTCATCGAGCGTTTACCCAGAAAGTTTAGTTTGAATTTTCTAATAATATCCGGGAGTATTATATTACCCTTAGGGTTCTTAAATAAAACTTGGGAATCCATCATCTACGGTGATGGTAATTTAGTCTTGGGAAGAACATTATTTCTGATAAATTTAATGATATAATTCCTTTTTATAGATAAACTAAGTTACTATATCATATCAAAAAGGAAATTAAATATAAAGACGTTATAATATCTGTTTCAATTATCGTAAACTATTCCTCTTCAAATCTTTTAATTTTTTTATCCGATTCAAATAGCAGGAGATATTTTTATGGGCATTATTGCTGTGCGTCTTTCTTGTAAATAAAATTTTGTTTTTATCTATTTTTAAAGAGCCCAGCGTTTTGGATATTTCCTGGTAAACGGGCTCGTGAAAATTTCAGAAATATTTTTATTGAAGTTGACTTGATGTGTTATAATTACAAAAATAATGCAAGAAAAAGAGGGGGAGTTAAATAGAAAAATATCAAAATATTAATCAAAGTTAGATAAATGATTAAATGAGACATAAGATTAGGAGTATAAAAATGAAATTATTTTTTTATGGAGGTTTAAAATAATAAGGATGCTCCCCAAGAAATCGATCAAAGAAGACAGAAGTATCAGAGAAATTGATGACATACTTTCAGAAAAAGAAACCTGTAAAGTTTTTCTAAAAGAATATAATAAAAAGAATAAAGAGGATTACCACTTTATTGGTTTAGGTGATCCTATCAAAGAAGAACCATCTTGTATTTGTACAGATCATTTGAATATTGAAATTGCCCCGGTTTATTATAATAAAGATGAGGCGAAAGCTACCTGGGGATTAGTTAAATTAATGAAAAAGAGAGAAAAAAATAAAAATAATAATCTAAAAAATAAAGATAAAAAAGACTGCTTAGTTGAGGCAACCCAAATGTTCTGCGATTCTTTAAATGAGCGGATAAAGAATAAAAATATAAAAAAATATCATTGTAATGGTAAATTATTTTTAATTGTGGAAGAAGGGGTAGGTTTAACTGAAAAGGAAGCAGTGGAGTATTATATTAATCAGGGCAAGAAATTTAATAATAATGTTTTTGACGAAATCTGGTTGATGTTACAGTCAGCAGGGCATTATAAAATATATTTATTGGATGAAAAATAACTTTTTCTATTAAATAATAATGGTTTGGCTTTATCAGGAAAAAAAAGAGAAAAAATTATGACTTATCACAAGTAAAACCCAGGGAGGAGATATATTTAATTTTTTGGTGTTTTTATAAATAAGAGAGGAAATACGATATCACTTGCACAACAGGGTATCCAAACAGAGAGAAATAAAAAAACAAAAATACCAATATAAGTAAACCAGTACAAAGTGTTTCCTAGGGCCATAATAATATGGAAGAGCGAAGCCCAGGTGCTGAA
>CAYTVM010000270.1:0-3225 GCA_964441685.1 uncultured Atribacterota bacterium
ACCCCGAAAAAATAGCAAGTATTTTAGTACAGGCAGAATTACCTCCGACTTTACTGAAAGTCGAAGAGGAAGACCTTGAGTCGTATTTTTTAAGAATGATTGGAGTAAACGCAAAATGAAGAATATTTTTTCAGCTATTTGGGCTGAAAGCTTAAAAATTTATCGGTCTAAAATATTTTGTATAACCATTTTGGCTTTTGCATTCATACCTTCTATGATGGGCGTATTAATGTTTGTAGTAAAAAACCCAGAATTTTCCAGCAAATTGGGTATGATAGGTACTAAGGCAGCTATGTTAAGATTTGGAGATGCTGATTGGCAAACTTATTTCGGATTACTCAATCAAATCATTGCCGGGGTGGGATTAATAGGATTTGCCTTTGTGACAAGCTGGGTTTTTGGTCGTGAATATTCTGACCGGACGGTAAAAGATTTACTTGCGTTACCTACTCCACGATCATCCATCGTTTTATCGAAATTTATAGTTGTGGTAATTTGGTGTGTTTTACTCTCATTCATTTTATTTGCTTTTGGGCTCATAGTCGGAGGAATGATAAAACTTCCCGGATGGTCAAGTGAAATTGCTTTTTATAATGCTTACATATTTATGGTAACTTCTCTGCTTACGATTTTGCTTTGTACACCGATAGCATTTTTTGCCAGTTATGGCCGCGGATATTTACCTCCTATAGGTTTTGCCATTCTTACTCTCATGATTGCTCAGTTTACTGGTTTAGTGGGTCTTGGACCTTACTTTCCATGGGGGATTCCAATATTATTCAGTAGTCCTACAGGAGTTGAAAGCGCACCATTAGGAATGATAAGTTATATCATTCTCTTTTTAACCAGTATTTTTGGGTTAATTGGTACTTTGGCATGGTGGCGTTATGCTGATCAATACTAAATGTAATATTACCAAGAATTTACCACCAAGCTCGGCAGAGCCGAGTAATCCCGTAAAGCGGGATTAGGAAAACTTGAAATCGTCTAATCCGAAAGGGTCGCTTCCGCAGGCGGGCGGAAGGGGGATTTGGAGGGAATTCCGCCCACCGAGCCCGTTAATGAAACCGGTTCGGATATAAACAAGTTGTACGCAAGTGCAATTTAGGAGTTGAATTATGACTGAAATTAAACCAATCAAAATAATACCCTCTATTGTTTTATTCTTAATTCCAGGAATAGCATTTTATATTAATATAAATGTATTAGTACCTTTTATAACTAATATTACTAATTGGAATTCATATATTATATGGATGTTTACAGGTACATTTTTACTATTTGGACCATTATTTGCTTTAACATTCACACTTTTAAAAAGAGATGGCTATAAATTAGATTTTCAAACTATAAAAAATCGATTAAGACTAAGAAAAATAACATCAACAGATATCTTATGGATAATTATAGGAATGATAATATGTACAATTATTTCCGGAATATTTATATGGATATATTCTTTACTTTCAAAGTCTTTCGATTTGAATGAATTAAAAGGAATGTCTCCAATTAAAATTGTTCCGCTAATTGGGAAAGAACGCTTTTTTTTATTATTTCTGCCAATTTTCTACTTTTTTAACTATGTTGGCGAGGAACTACTATGGAGAGGTTATATTCTTCCAAGACAAGAATTAACAAAATATGGTAATTATGCATGGATTATAAATATGTTGCTGCATTGGGTTTTTCATTTAAGTTTCAGTGTTAAAGCAATGTTATTTTTCTTACCATTTATGTTATTAATGCCTTATCTTGTATATAAGAGAAAGAATACATATATCTCGATAATTATTCATTTTTTATTGGGTGCTCCATCACAATTATTTATAGCGATAGGAATATTTCAATGATATTAAAATTGCCCCTGCGTACAATAGCGAGTACCCGGCTCCGCTTTGCTACGCCCAAATTGGCTCCCGTTGGTCATCAACTTCGGGTACTCGCATCCCGTTATATAAAATTTAGGCTGCAAAAAAGAGGTAAATAGAGTGTTCAAACCAGATCAACCGATTAAATCTTACAAAAGGGATATTTTAGGCAGACATCCATTTGCTCAATCGCTTGGCAATGCCATTCTTAGCTATAAAGAAAAAGATAGTATCGTAATCGAACTTTTCGGTGCATGAAAAGAACAGGGGACGGTTGTAATAGCTCAATAATTCGGTAACTTTTTCTAGCTTTTCATAGGGGGTTATATATGAAAGTCAGTAAGGTCATCAAAAGAATTGAAAATGAAGAAAAAAACTGATATTTCAAGACTTGACCCCCTTACTGCTTGTTGTTGTGTCCTACGGTTATTACCACATTTCCCTTTTTGTGACCTGTTTCGATATACCTGTGAGCCTCGACAATTTGTTCCAAGGGATAGCGTCTATCTATGACCGATTTTATCTTTCCCGCTTCAATCAGCTCTTTGAGTAAAATTAAATCTTTAAGATATAACTTAGGTGTTCCATCATCGACTGATATGTATTTTCCGTTCGGAGTTAGCGCTTTTTTGCACTGTAGTTTTGAGCTATATCTTTTTCCAACGGCATCAAAAATAAAATCATAAGATTCCCCGCTGTTCGTAAAATTCTCTTTGGTGTAATCAATTACCTTATCGGCTCCCAGCGATTTCACTAATTCTAAATTCGTAGTACTACATACTCCGGTAACTTCTGCCCCAAAGTACTTGGCAAGCTGTACCGCAAAAGTACCTACTCCTCCGGAAGCTCCGTAGATAAGAACTTTTTGTCCGTTCTGGATATTTCCTTTTCTCAGAAAATACAAGGCTAAAGTTCCCCTAGAAGGAACAGCAGCGGCTTCCGCATAGGTCTCATTTGACGGCTTTAATGCCATAATACAGTCAGCAGGCATACACAATCCATCTTCCGGCAGACAAGTGTACTCGGCATAAGCACCAAAAAGCTTGCCGGTAAATGCAAAAATCTGGGCACCTTTTTTAAATCGTTTTACATCTTTGCCTATTGCTTCAATTTGTCCGGCTAACTCTAACCCCAGTATAGGTTTTCTTGGTCTTCTAAAACCAACAAATATGCGCATGGGGATCCATAGCAAGATATTTATTTTGCCACTTCGAACTATACAGTCCGAGACTGTTACTGCTGCCGCATGAATTTTTACTAGTACTTCATTGTCCTTAGGAATAGGTTTTTCCACCTCTTTGAGTTGAAGAACTTCCGGTGGTCCGTATTTTGTGCATACAATTGCTTTCATAAGTTT
>CAYTVM010000271.1:0-3216 GCA_964441685.1 uncultured Atribacterota bacterium
AAGCTGCTAAAATATATGAAAACCAGATGAAAGAAAAAATTATGACCTTAATTGCTGGTAATGGTGCATTGTATGAAGAGTTAAAAAAGCTTAAAGATTTTTTTAGGTTAAAGAGAACTTTTTTCTTGGGGCATGTCAATCAAGACCAGCTGGTAGATTTGTATAATATTGCGGATGTAAGCACCGTGCCTTCAAGGAGCGAACCTTTTGGATTGGTAGCTATTGAGGCACTGGCTTGCGGAACCCCGGTAGTAGCTACTAATCAGGGAGGGCTTCCTGATTTTATCAATGAAGATATTGGCGCCCTGGTCGATGTAGAGAATGATATTGCCTTGGCCGAAGCCATCATGAATGAGCTGGTAAGACCTGATAAAAAAGAAAGAAGAAATCGGGCACACGAATACGCGGTAAATAATTTTTCCTGGGAAACTACCATTAAAGAAGTAGAAAAAATATATAAGAAAGTAATATTTTAACCAAGAAAAGATAAATTTATTAAAAGCTATTTAAACAAAAACGAGGAGGAGAAAGAAAATTATGCGAACTGTAGTGGTTATCCCTACTTATTGGGGGCGGAAAAGCGAGATTGGTTTTAAAGAGGGAGACCTTGTCTATGACCACGCCACTCCCATTGATGAGGAAGGGACCCTGGGTCGGACCCTGGAAAATATGAAGATCTTAAAAAAGAAGGATTTTAAATTAGTTATATTAATTTGCCCAACCCATATGGAAATAGAACAGGAGGCGGAAGAAAAAGTAAGAAAGATAGTCAAGGAAGTAAAGCTGGAAGTAGAAACCTATCTATTCACTCGAGAGACCTTAAAAAAAATTAAAAAATTTGCTAGAAATTCTCAATTAAAGGAGGGTGTACTTTCCTTATTAAGCTTACAGGGTTATGCCAATGTCAGGAACATGTGTTTATTCGCTTCTCATTTACTTAATTCAGATATTACAGTTTTAATTGATGATGATGAAGTGATTGAAAATCCTGACTTTATGGATATAGCCAGGGAATTCATCGGGAAAAGGGTCTATGGAGAAACTGTATATGGAGTAGCCGGCTATTATTTAAATAAATATGGAAATTATTATGATGATGTCAGCATAGAGCCATGGATGACTTATTGGAACAGGTTTGGGAGTAAATCTAAAGCCTTTGATAAGATAATCGGCTGCGGGCCCCGGCTTAAACATACACCCTTTGTCTTTGGCGGGGCTATGGTAGTTCATAGAAATTTATACCAGACAGTAGCTTTTGACCCCAATATCCCCCGGGGAGAAGATATTGATTATCTCATCAATGCCAAAATGTTTGGTTTTGATTTTTTCCTGGATAATAAATTGAGCATAAAACATCTGCCTCCCAAACAGAATCATCCTATCTGGAAGAGGACCAGAGAGGATATCTATCGGTTTATTTACGAAAAATCTAAAATTGATTCCCAATACGAAGTAAGTAATATGCGGATAGTATCGGCAAAAGATTTTTTCCCCTATCCCGGAGAATTTTTAACCGGTGAACTGGAGGACAAAATTTTTAAGACCAACTTATTGCTTGCCCTGGAGTATTTGGCAAATAATGAAGTAGAAGCCTGTAAACAGTCTATAAAAAATATATATTTAAGTATTCATGATGCGATACCTAAAAAAGATCCTTTTACCGCTTACAGAAAGATACAGAAGTATTGGGAGAAATTAATAGATTTTACCCTGGAGAATAAAAAAGAGATAAGAAGAATAATGGAAGAAAAAAATCTATTTAAAGTCGATGTAACTGTCGATAAAGAACATTATGAAAAAATCAGCCTGAAAGATAAAAAAGAAATATTAAAAGGAATGAAAGAGTTTAAAGATTTTAGCGAAGAAGAAATAGAAAAAATTGTTCGGATATCCGCAGTTAAAGCCTATAAAGAAGATGAATTTATCTTTAAAGAAGGTGATGAGGATTCCTCTTTTTATATCATAATCAGAGGATGTCTGCGTATTATTAAATATAATGAAAGGAATGAAGAGATTATTTTAGCTGATATATGCAGCGGGGAATTCCTGGGAGAGACAGCTATTGTTAATAAAAGACATCGGATAAATGCCGTAGCCAGTGAATTTGTAGAACTGCTCTCTTTAGAGCAGAAAAATCTTGAACTTCTGATTAAGGAAGACCCTAAACTGGGGAATAAATGCTTATTAGTATTTTTAGAAAAATTATCTAAAAAACTGGATAAAACCAACCGTCTATTCCAGGAAAATTATATCCTGGGCAGCTCATCCCTTTCAGATATGGAGTAATTATTATCCTTTTCCCTATATCATTCCCACGCACGTGGGAATCTATTAAAAGTCATTACGGTGAGCACTCAATTGACATTGAGAGCTCACCGTAATATTCTCTATTTCCTTGATACCATTCCCATCCTCACTTCTATCATTCTCATGAAAATGAGAATCCATCCCCTTCTTTCTCACATTTAATCTTTTATTTGCTTTCTTTATTTCGTATTCCTGGATTTGTTTTTAATGCTGGCGACTATTCACCATTCATCAATTGCTAAATTATCTCGCGAATTGTATTTTTAATCGGTCAATTGATGAATCTAGCGCTTTGCACCTCTGCTCGGGAAATTATATACAGTTCACACTATATTATTCGCAAAGTATATATTTAATCAAAATAATCTTGACTATTATGGATAAATATAGTAAACTACTAAATTAGTAATATACTATATTAGTAAGGAGGGTTGTAAAATGAAGATTCCAACTGAATTAAAGCACAAACCAGTTATTATTTCAGAAGACTATGACTTAATTGATGGTAGATATGCAGATAAATCAGATGCAAAAGGACTGTCATTAGGTCTTGCTCAATGGAACGAAAGAGGAAATTTAGAGATATCTGCAAAAATATGGCGTCATACAGGTGAAAAGTGGTCCAGACAATCAGAAGAAATGCCATTGCATAGAGTACTTGATTTAGCAATTTTAATTTGTAAGGCTAGAATATTTTTTCAGGAACGTTATCATAAAAATGAAAAGGATTATCCTAAATATCCTCTTTTGGATAGGGTTGGCTTACAAGGTGGCGCAATGAATGTATCCATTTGCAAAGATAATGAATATATTGAAAGTGATATCAATTTATTTGATGAGTGTTTACATAAAGATGATGAAATTATTAGCGAAAGACTAAATGTTTTATATGGATTATTAAAGGAAATT
>CAYTVM010000272.1:0-3213 GCA_964441685.1 uncultured Atribacterota bacterium
GTGGTTTAGTTCTTACAAATTTTTCTTTTGCCATTTGATTTTTCCTCCTTAAATATTTTATGCTATTTTTAGTATTTTAAAATTATATTAGTATTTCTTGTGTAATATTATCCGGAACTTTCTCATAATATAAAAACTGCATAGTAAAGGTTGCTCTTCCTTGTGAAATTGACCTTAAGCTGGTAGCATATCCAAACATCTCTATCAAAGGTACATAAGCGGTAATGATTTTCGATTTAGCTTTTGTTTCTATACCTTCTATTTTTGCCCTCCGTGAGCTCACATCACTCACCAGGCTGCCTAAATATTCTTCTGGAGTTACAATTTCTACTTCCATTATCGGTTCTAAAAGTATTGGTTTGGCTTTTTTCATACATTCTTGAAAAGCCATGGAAGCTGCTATCTTAAAAGCAATCTCTGATGAATCCACTGGATGATAAGAACCATCCAATAAAGTTACTTTTATATTAGTAACCTGGTAATTGCCCAATACGCCACTTTGCATGGCTTCGGTTATACCCTTTTCTATTGAGGGGATATATTCTTTGGGAATTACTCCCCCGACTATTCGATTAATAAATTTAAAATTATCTTCTTTGTGAGGCTCTATCTCTAAGGTCACATCTCCATATTGTCCTCTACCCCCTGACTGCCTAATAAATCTTCCTCTCGCTTGAGCAACTTTTTCAACTGTTTCTTTGTAAGCCACTTGCGGTTTTCCTATATTTCCTTCTACTTTAAATTCACGAAGTAGGCGATCTACAATTATTTCTAGATGTAGCTCCCCCATACCTGAGATAATAGTTTGACCAGTTTCTACATTATGTGTTCTTCTGAAAGTCGGATCTTCTTCTGATAACTTATCCAAAGCTAAGGCCATTTTATTTTGCTCTGCTTTACTCTTTGGCTCAATAGCAATAGAAATTACCGGTTCAGGAAATTTCATTAATTCTAAAATTATAGGATTTTTTATATCACATAAAGTATCTCCGGTAGTAGACTTTTTTAAACCTATTATTGCCCCTAAACTTCCTGCAGGTATCTCCGTAACATCCGTCTTGTGATCAGCGTGAATTAAAACCAACCTATTTATTCTTTCCTTAAATTCTTTAGCTGGATTATAAACATAAGAACCGGATTTCAATATACCCGAATAAACTCTAACAAAACTCAATTTGCCTATATAAGGATCAGTCATAATCTTAAAAACCAGAGAAGATAATGGTTCTTTATCTTCGGCAGCTCTAAATATTCCCTTCTCAGTTAGAGGTTCTATGCCTTTGACTGGTGGAACATCTAAAGGAGAAGGCAGATAATAAATTATTGCATCTAATAGCAACTGAACGCCTTTATTTTTTAAAGCTGAGCCACATAAAACCGGAACTACTTCATTTTTAATAGTTAACCTGCGAATTGCAGATTTTATTTCATTGGTAGTAATTTCTTCACTTTTAAGAAATTTATCCATCATTTTTTCATCAAGTTCTGCTAAGCTTTCTAGCATTTTATTATGATACTCATTGGCTAATTCCAACATATCTTTTGATATAGATACTTCTTTATAATTTACTCCTAAATTATCTAAAGTATAAGAATACGCTTTCATTTTTATTAAGTCGATAATGCCTTTAAAATTTTCTTCACTTCCCCAAGGCAGTTGAACAATAATTGGATTAGCTGCCAGCTTATCTTGAATCATTTTTATAACATGGTAGAAATCTGCTCCTGATCTATCCATTTTATTAATAAAGGCAATACGGGGAATAGCATATCTTTCTGCCTGATACCAAACGGTTTCTGTTTGGGGTTCAACACCTCCTACAGCACAGAATACTGCAACGGCACCATCAAGTACCCTTAAACAGCGTTCAACTTCCATCGTAAAATCTACGTGTCCAGGCGTATCAATAATATTAATACGATTATATTTCCAATAAAGAGTAGTTGCCGCAGAAGTTATAGTAATGCCTCTCTCTTTTTCTTGAGGCATCCAATCCATCGTTGCAGACCCCTCATGGACCTCACCCATCTTGTGTACTTTTCCCGTATAGTAAAGTATCCTCTCGGTAACGGTAGTCTTACCGGCATCAATATGGGCCATTATACCAATATTTCTTATTTTATCCAAAGATAAATTCGTAGACATAGTTTAAAAAATCTCTTCTTATTTTTTAATTTTTATATTACTTAAAAGTTTAATTTATTATTTTTATTTAAAATCTGTAATGAGCAAATGCTTTATTTGCTTCAGCCATCTTATGAGTATCTTCTTTCTTTTTAACAGCGGTTCCAACACCATTTGCCGCATCAGTTAACTCTAAGGATAATTTTTCATGCATCGGTTTACCTGTTTTTTTCCTGGCAAAGTTGATTATCCATCTCATCCCTAAAGTTATTCTTCTATCCGGACTTACTTCAATCGGGACCTGATAGCTGGCTCCTCCAACCCTCCTTGACTTCACTTCCAATACCGGCATAACATTTTGTAAGGCTTGATTAAATACTTCCAAGGGCTCCTTTTTTGTCTTTTTAGCAGCTATATCTAAAGCCTGATAAAAAATTTCTTCTGCTTTGCTTTTTTTACCGTTATGCATCAGCTTATTAATAAAAAGTGTTATATTTTTATCATGGTATACAGGATCTGGTAGCTTTATTCTCTTTACCGCTTTTCTCCTTCTGGACATTGTTTACCACCTCTATCTTTTTTAAAGTTATTGTTTAATTAATTAAGTAACCGATTAACAGGTTATCTACTGAATTGATTTGAGTAACTAACAAAATAGGCAACCAAATAACAAGATAACTAAATGTTTACTACTTAGTTGTCTTTTTAGGTTTTTTTGTGCCATATCTTGAACGTCCCTGCATTCTATTCTCTACTCCAGTAGTATCCATAATTCCTCTGACAATATGGTATCTAACTCCTGGTAAATCTTTTACCCTTCCGCCTCTTAAGAGCACAATAGAATGCTCTTGAAGATTATGCCCTATTCCGGGAATATAAGCAGTAACCTCCATATTGTTAGATAATCTTACTCGAGTGACTTTTCTCAAGGCAGAATTAGGTTTTTTGGGAGTTATAGTCCAAACTCTGGTGCAAACTCCTCTTTTTAATGGGCTACCCTGTAAAGATGGTGTACCAGATTTTTTAAAAACCTTTTCTCTACCTTTTCTTACTAATTGATTAATGGTAGGCATATCTTACCTTCCTTT
>CAYTVM010000273.1:0-3211 GCA_964441685.1 uncultured Atribacterota bacterium
TAATTCTTCTTCCTTTTCCTTTTTAAGTCTTTCTTCTTCAGCTTTCTTTTCATTTTCTTTAACTGTCTGCATTATTACAGATTCTTTTTCTACACTGTCTTTTACTGAATTTGTTTTTTCATTAATACTTTTTCTTTTTTCAGCATTATTTGAACATGAAACTAAAATGAGAAAAGAAAAAAGTACATAAATTATATTTTTCATAATAATATTCTTGGTGCTAGCTAAGTAAAAATATTGCTTATAACGGTCCCGGTGTATGAGCAGTTTGCGACTTTCCAGTGCAGTTGATTAAAATTCCAAAAACAAAGTGTTTTGTGCGATAGCGCAAAACTTTTTGTTTTCCATTTTTAAGCACACTTTTTTAACTTTAATTGAAGTTAAAAGTGTGTGCGAACTTCTTTGTCAGACCGCTAGCAAGCAAATTGCTTATACACCGTGTTGTGCATAGTTGTTTTCTTTTTTTATTCAGTGTCTTGTCAATTTACTGTAAATTAAATATTCTTATCTCAAGTGTCAAACACCTTAGGAAAATAAAAATATTTTTTCTCTTTTTATTACAAGGCGCAGCTCTGCCTTATAATTTTTCTTGTCCGTGTTTTACGAGCTGGTCTCCCTCTATATTTTAAATATATTTTATCTTTTGGCTCTTCTCTCCTCTTTTTGATTTTCTGCTCTCTCTTGTTTATAATTCGATAAACGTATCTGGCAGCATAACCTATTAAATTGATTCTCCATTGCTTTCTGAGCATAAATTATTTTGCGAGACCTTGTCATACCAGCTGGCCTTCCAAAAGTGTCCTGTGGTTTAAACTTTGGTGTGGGAATTATTTTATAGCTTTCTGTGTTTACGTTCATTATCTAATTTGTCCAAATGCATAACAAACAATTATGCACAACGGTTTCGGTGTAAAATTTGGGCGGGTGTGAACCTTCCCAAACTGTCAGCCCGTTGCCTGTTTATATTTTATATTAATTGTCAGAGTGCTACTGCAACCCGCCTTGATTTTACACCGTGTTAGTGGCTGGTTGTTATTTGTCATTTCTCTTCTGTAACTGTTCATAATCCTGTAAAATAATCCGTATACTTGAAATTAATAATTCAGGATCATCGTAATGTACAAAATGGCCTGCATCTCCACTGTAGAATAACATACCTTTATCAACAGATTGAACCACATCAGTCCACCTTTCAACTCTATTTTTCATTTTAGCCCGAAATAATAATGAATCATTAAGTTCTTTAATACGAAATCTTGGTGGTGTATCATAGCGTCCTCCTGTTAAAATATGAACAGGAATATTAGGGAGTTCTGAATTTGTAATCTCTTTAAAATCAGTTTCTCTCAGTTGAGCAAGGACTTCACTTTCCTCAATAACAGATTTTGGTTTTGAGGATGGTTTGTTCTTATTAGCTTCATCTTCCAAAGTCCATTTGTTAAATAGCGTATCTACTTGTTCATTTGTTAAACCAATGTCAAGGAAAGGTTTTCTTCTATTCAATTGAGTTTCTGTAAAATCAGCAGGATCAATTATAACTAATCCTGCTAATAGTTCAGGATAATAAACTGCAAATCCACGAACATAAGCACCACCTAATGAATGTCCAACAAGAACATAAGGTGGTTCAATATCAAGGTATTTTAAAATTTTAATTAATTTATCTGAAACATTTTTTATTGTAGGCATTTCATTATCAGGTTCAGATTCACCAATTCCTGGTCTATCATAAGTAACTAATGGTGCTAATTCAGAAACTCCATTTAAAATTCTGTCCCAATGTCCCATCGGTGTACCGTGTCCACTCTCAAAAACAATCACAGGTTGATGCTCTTTGCGATTTTCAATCCCAATAGTATTTATCCAGATTTTAGTACTATCAATTGTTATAAATCTTTTCTGTGAAAATGTATTTAAACTTATCAAAATAATAACTGTAATTAATGTTAGTCTCATTTTTATCATTTTATGTTGTTTTTGTATAGAATGTTCACTACAACTTGCCACTAACGGTCCCGGCATAAAAATTGGGCGGGTGTGAACCCGACCTGCCTGTCAACCCGTTGCCCGTTTATATTTTTTGAATATTCTGTCAAACCGCTAAGAAACCCCGCCTTGGTTTTATGCCGTGTTATGGCTCGTATTTTTTTAATTTACCAATCCATTTATAATATGGATAATATGTTTGATTTATAAGTTCTATTTCATTATCAGGTTTAAAAAGAATATCAGTTCTATAAGAACGAGTAAAATAAAAATATAAATCTTGTTTCTCCGGAAATATCCTAAATTTCTTATTTACTGAATAGTTTTCAAGCAAATAAACACCATTATCGTCTACTCCAAAAGTTATCAGGTTTAATGTATCATTAATAATAAAGGTTTCTTCGTCGGGTGATTGAAAGGAAACATATCGATAGTTTCCCTGGTAGTTTTTATCAATGGTTTTCCCAATGTTTTTATTATATCTTTCATTAAATGAAGTTAAATATCTTATATCAAGATTCTGGGTTTTAAAATTTTCGTAAGCTTCGGAGTGTTTAAAAAATTCTGGGATATTGTAATATGAGTTACCTTTTGTCAATTCGTTATTTATGTCAACCACGTAAGGATTATTAAAGTTATGAAAGTTGTAAATGTATATTTTCATTTCTTTTATATCGTAAACCTGTGAATACAATGTGTTTGAAACATGTACAGAATCGAGAATGTTTTTACAGGCATCCACTGTTGGAATTGATATCTTTTCTAGCAATCTAGTAGCAGTTTTATACCTTTCACAGGCAACAGTTCTTACGTTGCTTGGATGAAAATTTGTAACTACCTGAAAATCGCTACTTTTTGAAATAAAATTTGCACCATCGATTATGACTGAGTTACCTTCAGAATCTCCAAAAAATAGCATCCCATTTTCTAAAAGGGAGTTATCTGATAGATTATACATATTTAGTAATTCTATTACTTCTTTGACATTGGCACATGACGACAAAATTTCATTTCTAATATCATTGAAGAATTTATCGTACTTAGGTTTATCACATGTATAGCTTATCGGTAAATTATCTACAGCAAATCCATCAAAAAATAAACCTTTTTCATTTATTCCTCCTTGAGGATTATAATCATCATATCCAAAGTATATTCTTCCATAACTGTCATTTGATCCTGAAACAGTCCACATTTTTGTTATTGGATTGTTGAAATCTTCGTT
>CAYTVM010000274.1:0-3197 GCA_964441685.1 uncultured Atribacterota bacterium
AAAGAAAAGCTAAGGATTATAAGGAAATAGGCAAAAAGTATATCGAAGATTATTACAAGCGATATGATCCTTTTAACCAGGGGAAAGTTTTAGGCATTGAACGTTTGGTATTTATAAATTTAGATGATCAGGGAGAATATCTATTAAGGGGATATATAGACCGCATAGACCAGGTAAAAGACCGAACTTATGAAATCCATGATTATAAGACCTCTAAATCTCTTCCGGAGCAGAGCAGGATGGATGAAGACCGCCAGCTGGCTCTCTATCAGATAGGGATTCAAAAGATGTGGAATGATGTTAATCAGGTAGAGCTGGTGTGGCATTATGTAGCCTTTGACAAAGAGATCAGGTCAAAAAGGACGGAAGATGAGTTAGCTGCATTAAAAAAAGAGACCATTGATTGGATCAAGAAGATTGAATCTACCCGGGAGTTTTTGCCCAATGAGAGCAGGTTATGCGGATGGTGTTATTATCAGGATATCTGTCCTTTGTTTAAGCATGAATATATGATTGGGAATCTGCCGGCCAATAAATATCTCAAAGATAGTGGCGTTAAATTGGTGAATAAATTTGCCAAATTGGATGATAAAAAGAAGGGCTGTCAAACAAAGATTGAAGAGATCGATGAAGAGCTTAAAGAGATAAAAGATGCGGTGATTCAATATGCCGGAAGTATAGGGGTGGAAGTGGTGATAGGGAGTGACCATCAGTTAAAGATTAGTTCGAGTGAAAAAATCAAGGTGCCGGGCAAAGAGAGCAAGGAGAGAGAATCTTTGATAGCGTTATTAAACCAATTAAATAAACTAGAAGAAGTATCAGCCCTTGATGCCGCTGAATTGAAAAAGGTCATTAAAGAGGAAAAATGGGATGCGATTATTTTAGATGAGATAAAAAAGTTCGTAGAGATTGAAACAGTGAAATCAGTCCGCTTGTCAAAAATCAAGAGAGAAGAATGAGAATAAAACAAAAAAAGACACATCCTTATGTCTCCAAATAACGGAAGGTTTAAAAGGGAGTTATGAGAATCATTGTTGAAAAAATAAAAAAAGTATCAATTTTATTAAAAAGCATTCCCAATAACCTGCTTGGTGGAAAATCACAAAAATATTTGTGCTTTTGGGAAGTTTAATGATCATTATTTATATTTTTGGAATATTAAAAACAGTGAAAGAAAGAACATCACAGCAAGACTTAACCCCAAAATAATTTTTATTTAGGAAAGTTGGTGAGTTAAATTGCGCGTATGGGATATTCACCCCGGTTATCTTTCCTCCCGGAGCCTCTTGGGGGAACATGCGGAAATTCACGCTGTATATAGTATTATTAGTAAAAAGAAATCAGGATATTCGATGCACCCTGAAACCAAGAGGTGGACAGGGCATTTAGGGTTTCTGGTACTTCGACATGACCTGATAGTGAAGGAGATGACCTTGCGGGGATTTAATCATAACAGTCCTTGCCCATCCGATAAGAATATTGAGGGTAAGATGAATCATGTACCTTATATTGATCTACCGGAAGCGCAATTTGAAATACTGCGTAAGAAATATAACCAAAAAAATCAAAAAGGTCGAATTCCGCTTCCCAGAACCGGTTCCGAATTCTGGTCCCACCATAAATATTCGGTAATGAGTCGAGGATATCAATATTATCTAGATATTCAACAATTCATGAAAAATCGGAAAGATCGTCCTATCGGAGAAGAGCATGATTTAATACGAATGATTCAAATATCTATGGAGAAACAGGTGCCCTTAAAGGCATTAAACAATGTTATCGAACATTTATGGGGATATTTTAAAAATAAGGAAAATTTACAGGAAAAAACGCATTTTTTTAGCCTGCTGGATTCTATAGAAAAGCTGAACTATCTTTTTAAAATGGCAGAAAATTACCAGCAGAATTATCTGATGCATTCAACCATTTTCGCAGATTTTTTACCTTGTGATGATTCTACAGAGAATCCACAAAAACATCCTGAAATATAAGAGGCATATGATGAAGATTTACTTTACCTACAGGGTGAACAAATTGACCTGCAGTTATCTAAATGGCAAGAAAAGATTATGGATAATAACTCTTTTGGTGATTATTTTATTCATTCTGACGGCCTTGGAATTTCAAGCGGAAGAGAAGATAAATTCTGATGAGAATACTCAGATCATATACCGGGTAATCGAAGGTGATCCCAGCCTTACCATACTTTTTCTTCATGGTTTAGGAGAAAATTTGCGGACATGGGAAAAGATGGAGAATCAATTAAAAATCCCTTTCCGCCTTTTGCTTGTCGACCTCCCCGGTCATGGACAATCGCCTTTGCAACGACGAACCGATTATTCTCATGATAACCTGGCTAACCTTCTTTGGGAGTTCGTTGATGATATCGGGGTAGGTGATTTGATGATTGTGGGGCATTCCCTGGGAGGTAATCTAGCCCTTAGAATGGCTGCAATGCGACCTGAAAAAATGAAAGGCCTTTTTCTGCTTAGCCCCTCGGTATTTGATACTCGCGGATTTCCTTTCCCTCGTTTAATTACCAATAATATATTTCTCCGTCCCTTCCTTAATGCAGTGATTCGAAGGACGGTCCGTTCTCCTGAGAGATTAGCCAAAATATTGCAGCAGGCGGTTTTTGATGAATCAATAGTGGATGAAGGTCTCATTGAGCGTATCATAAAACCTATGATAGATAATCCGAAAAGTTATCTGACTTTGATATATCTTTTCCGGGATTCTTCCCGAAATCGTAAACTTCCTGATTTTCGTAAGATTCAGGTTCCGGTTTTAGTGATAAACGGTGCTGAAGACCCCTGGATTAAACCGGAGGAAGCATTGCGCTTAACCAATCTTTTACCCAAAAGTGAGCTGGTTTTATTGCCATTTTGCGGTCACATGCCCCAGGAGGAAAAACCGAATGAGGTTACCCGAAAACTCGAAGAATTTTTAAAAAATCTAAAAAGCCAATGAGTGATAACAGGAGAGGATAGAAATAGGTTTAATTTTAAGTAGCATGAAAATACGTTCGGCCCTGAGCGAGTAAAGGAAGGGGTTTTACTAGCTACATACCAGCGGGCATGCCGAGATTGATACCGTGAAAAAAGTGGCAAGAAAATTAAAGCCGGGGATAATAATCCCTAATCCCCATACATACTTTTCATCCTGATAAGTATGCTGATTTATTTAACCGGAAGATA
>CAYTVM010000275.1:0-3180 GCA_964441685.1 uncultured Atribacterota bacterium
AAAGATTCCGACTAAAATCATAAGAGATACCAGGGCATCACTTCTGTGGTGCCAACCATCAGCAATTAGTGATTGAGAATTAATTTTCTTCCCAGCACGTAGAGAAAATTGAGCCAGTCCTTCTTTTACTATTACGGAGATGATAAAAATTATTATCGCTAAATTCCCGTAAGAAGCCGATTGATGATTTATAAATTTTTGGATAGAGACAATTAAAAAATTAACGCCTACCATGGCCAATAAGGTACCGATGATAACCGAACTAATTATCTCTGCCTGACCGTGACCGTAGGGATGTTTTTTATCGGCAGGCTTGGACGAAACTTTAAAACCGATAAGCACCACCAGAGAAGTGAGCGAGTCGGATAAGGTATGCCAGGCGTCGGCAATGATAGCTATAGAAAAAGTCTTAATTCCTACCCAGTATTTTAAAATAAAAAGAAGGATATTCACGATGATTGATATTGTTCCCTCTAAATATCCCATAGAAGTCTTGTATTTTTTGGATATTTGTTTTTTTAGATTAATTTCCATTTTTTTAAACCCACTCGCTAACATATTCTTTTAGATGTTTGGTCTGATTCAATTGTATCAGGCAATATCCTCTATTTTCTTTATAAGAAATAAGACTATAAGAAGCGGTATCCAGATGAATTTTCCAAAAATAAGGCGAGACAATATTCAAACAGGCAGCGATAAGGGGTTTCAACACAGCCCGATGGGTAATGACTGCGAAAATCTCTCGGTTATGTTTGGAAACCAAACTATCCAGACAAGCCTTGGCCCTTTTTTGTACATCATAAAGAGTCTCCATATCTTCCACTCGAAGTTTCTCCGGATTATTTATCCAGAGCTCCCATTCCCCAGGATATTGTTTAACAATCTCTGTTTTAAGACGCCCTTCCCAACTCCCTAATTCGATATTATTAAATTGTTCTTCTACTTTAACTTCTATCCCGCATTCTTGGCCAATTGCCTCAGCCGTCTGCCTGGCTCGAGACAGAGGACTGGTAAAAATATATTTAAGAGGAAAACTTTTCAGCTCTTGCGCCAGATCCTGAGCTTGAATAAGTCCTCTTTCATTTAAAGGGAAGTCTGTCCTCCCTCTAAACATCCCCTTAATATTCCCTTCACATTCTCCATGTCTTATCAGAATGATTAGTGTTTCCTTAAAATCCTTAAACATTATTACCTCCTGTTCCTAACAAAATGTAACCAAAGGTGCCAAGGTTACATTTTTCCTTTCCATTCTTTAAAAAATTGTTTTAAGTAAAGATTTAGAAAACGATGTCTCCTTTTGGCCATTTTTCTGCCCAAAGGAGTATACATCATATCTTTAAGTTTTAATAACTTTTCGTAAAAATGATTAATAGAAGGGGCTTCAGTAGTTTTATATTCTTCTTTAGTTATGAATTTACTCGCTTTAATTGAGGAGTCATAAATTGGCCGATTAAAAAATCCTCCATAAGTAAAAGTCCGGGCAATACCAATTGCCCCCATGGCATCCAAACGGTCGGCATCCGTTACCGACATTAATTCTTTGGAGAGCTTTGGAATAGCGGGATTCTTTTTACCTTTCCTTTTACCCTTATCGGGTAAAGTATGCATAAAAGAAATCTGAGAAGTAATTTGCACAATCTTATCGATAAGAGAAGGCGAAATCTCTAAAGAAGAAAGCCACTCCCTTACTTTCACTGCTCCGGCTTCTTCATTTCCCTGAAAAAACTTGTAGTCACCTATATCATGTAAAAGAGCTGCTAATTCTACAATAAATATATCTGCCCCTTCATACCGGGCAATCCGTTTAGCCAAATTCCTTACCCGATAAATATGCCACCAGTCATGCCCGGTACTATCTTTACTCAAGGTTTCCTTTACAAAAATTTCAGTTTTTTTAATTATCTCTTGTTTATCCATATTCCCTATAGGAGACGGTTCTCTGGCAAGTTCTTACACTATTAAAGAACCGTTTATTTTCCCATCTTATTTTATCTTAATTAACTATAATTAAATTATAATTCTGTGTGCCCAGACCTATCTTTTCTGCATAATTCAGGCCTATTTTCCAATCGGTATCAATATGGACATGAGTAAATTTATCTTCTCCGGAATGAAAATGCCTCTCTTCCAGAATACTTCCTTTGATCATAGGAGCTTTATTTACTAAATCAACACACGCTCTATCAAGGGCTACGGGGTCAAAGGATGCGGCCATTCCGATATCCGGCACTATGGCCATATCATTATAATTCCAGCAATCACAGTAAGGAGAGACATTCATAATAAAGCTAACGTGAAAATGAGGCTTCTCTTTTAATACTGCATAGGTATATTCTGCAATTTTTTCCTGGACATTTCCTTCTGAATCATCAGAGCCTGTTACAGCTGCACTGTATTGACATACCGCTACACACTGACCGCAGCCAATACATTTCTGATAATCAATTTCCGCTTTTTTATTTTCATTAAAATGAATAGCTGCCTGTGAACAGTTTTTAATACACTGGCCACAACCAACGCAATTTTTAAGAATAATTCTGGGTTTGGAATTAGAATGCATCTCCATCTTGCCAGCCCGGGAGCCACTGCCCATCCCTAAATTTTTCAGAACACCTCCGAAGCCGGTCATTTCATGACCTTTAAAATGAGTCAGAGAAATAATAATATCGGCATCGGCAATGCCTGTAGCTATTTTTGGTGCCTTGCAATGTTTTTTATCTATAGGAATTTCCTTATATTCAGTCCCCTTCAAGCCATCGGCAATAATTACGTCACATCCTACGGCAATCCGATTAAATCCATTTTCCATAGCCGTATTTAAATGGTCTACGGCATTAGCTCTCTTGCCATGATAAAGAGTATTGGCATCAGTTAAAAAAGGTCTTCCCCTCAAATCTTTAATCAATTTTACAATACAAGCTGCATAATTAGGCCGAATATAGGAAAGGTTTCCCGGTTCTCCAAAATGAATTTTTAGGGCGGTAAACTTATCCTTAAAATCAATCTCTTTTATCCCGGCTTCCAAAACTAATTTTTTTAATTTATCCAGCAAATTCTTTCCGGGGTTTGCCCTTAAATCTGTAAAATAAACTTTTGTTCTATTCATTGTATTCTCCTCTTTCTTTGAACTATAAAATAAGTTTTTTATTATTTTAATCAATTACAACTATCAAAGCAAAT
>CAYTVM010000276.1:0-3177 GCA_964441685.1 uncultured Atribacterota bacterium
TTGCCGGTACTCTAATAGAGCGAATTGCCTATCGTCCAATATATTCAGTAGGCCGGCTCCCCGCAGTAGTGTCTGCATTAGGAGCTTCAATTGTAATACAAAATGGGATAATGGTTATTTGGGGCCCACGTCCGCAAGCTTACTCATCACAGGTTGTCCCTTCGGTTATGTTAAATATTGGAGGAATTAAGATTACTTTAATGCAGATAGTAGTTTTAATTATTTCCTTTATTCTTATGGGGATTTTATTTTATATTGTTCAAAAAACAACATTTGGTGCAGCTATCCGTGCTTGTGCTTTGGATAGAAGCACTGCCGCACTGATGGGAATAAATATTGAAACCATTATATTTTTTATATTTGCTTTAGGCCCGGCTTTAGGAGGAATGGCGGGAGTAATGGTAGGCATGTATTATCGGAAGATTAGTTTTGTTATGGGATGGAATTATGGATTAAAAGCTTTTACTGCTACTATCCTGGGAGGTATTGGTAATATCCCGGGGGCAATGATTGGCGGTCTTCTCTTGGGGGTATTGGAAATGCTAGGTTCTGTTTACATTTCTACTGCCTATAAGGACGTGTTTGTATTTTTAGTTTTAATATTAGTCTTAATTTTTCGCCCCACAGGTCTTTTGGGTGAAAAAGTTGCAGAAAAAGTGTAAAGGAGCGAAAATATGAAGTCAAACAAAAATATAAACCAAAAAAATAGTATATTTAAAAATTGGTTGGTTATCCTGGTAGCAATTTTATTTATCACGTTACCTTTTATAATAAATGCTTATTGGATAGATGTATTATTTTTCTTCGGCATCTATGCTCTTTTAGGGCTTAGCCTAAATATTGTTTTGGGCGAAGTAGGGCTTTTTGATTTAGGACATATGGGATTTATGGCTATCGGTGCCTACACTACTGCCATTCTCAATACCAGCTTTGGAATTCCAATAATAATTTTACTACCGATAAGTGCAATTGCGGCAGGTGCCTTTGCCTGGTTAGTCTGTTCTCCAATTATACATTTAAAAGGAGATTATTTGTGTATCGTAACCATCGGAATGGGCGAAATCGTCCGGCTCACTTTAAATAATAATCCATTCGGAATAACCGGTGGTTCCAACGGGGTCTTCGGAATTGATTTTCCTTCATTGGGCAGTATCTTTGTCGTTGATAATTCTACTAAATTTTATTATTATATCTGGTTAATAGTTGGCCTGACTATCGTTGGGTTAGTTAATTTGCAGCGTTCGCGAATAGGCAGGGCCTGGAATTGCATTCGAGAAGATGAAGTAGCTGCTGAATCGACCGGGATTGATGTTAGGTCTTATAAATTATTGGCTTTTCTTTTAGGAGCAGGTTTAGCCGGGGTAGCTGGTAATATTTATGCTACTAAGTTAATGATAGTTTCTCCGGAGAGTTTTAGTTTTATGGAATCTTGCATGCTCTTTTGTATTGTATTAATCGGGGGAATGGGCTCTATACCCGGGGTTTTAATTGGCGCTGCGGCTATCAGTCTTTTTCCTGAAGTATTTCGTACTTTTGCCCAGTATAGAATGTTAATATTTGGAGTAGCAATGGTGATTATGATGATATTTAGACCCGGCGGTATCTGGCCTAGAAAAAGAGGAGCTCTTAAATTCGAGTCACTTTTAATAAAATCAGGAGAAGAAAATGGCTAAAGACAATAATAATATAGCGACTATGATAAGAAGTAAACAAGAGAATAAAGAAACAGATAAAATTAATAAAGTTGTGTTGGAAACCGATAAACTGACTAAAAAATTTGGCGGCTTAATCGCGGTAAACAATTTTGATCTTAAAGTGAGTCAAGGGCAAATAAGCAGTCTGATAGGTCCAAACGGAGCAGGAAAAACTACTGTTTTTAATGTTGTTACCGGTATATATAAAGCTGATAGCGGAAAGGTTCTTTTCAAAGGAGAAGATCTTGCCGGTAAAAAGCCGCATCAGATTATAAAAAAGGGGATTGCACGGACTTTTCAAAACATACGGCTTTTTTCTAATATGACCTGTCTGGAAAATGTGATGGCCGGCCAGCATTGCCGCAGCAGGGAAGGAACCTGGTCTTCTATTTTACAAACTCACGGACAAAGAAAAGAGGAATTAGAAATTAAGAAAAATGCTGAAGATCGGCTTAAACAGGTCGGATTATGGAGATGGCGAGATGAATTAGCAAAAAATATTGCTTATGGTAATCAGAGAATGTTAGAAATTGGTCGGGCTTTAGCCTCTAATCCTGATTTATTAATCTTGGATGAACCAAGCAGCGGCTTAAACGATAAAGAATCTGAAGACTTGATAGTATTTTTAAAATCTTTAGTAAAGGAAAATTTAACTATTTTGCTTATCGAACACGATATGAATGTTGTCATGGGAATTTCTCATTGGGTTACAGTTATGGATGAAGGTAAAAAAATTGCTGAGGGTTTACCCGAAGATGTATATATTAATCCTCAAGTAATCGAAGCTTACTTAGGCAAAGATGAAGAGGAGGAGGAATAGCAATATGACTACATTATTGAAAGTAGAAGATTTAAAAATATATTATGGTTCCATCGAAGCTCTTAAAGGGATTTCACTTACGGTTGCCGAAGGTGAAATAGTTACCGTGTTAGGGGCAAATGGTGCGGGGAAAAGTACTCTTCTAAGGGCTATCTCCGGGTTATTACCCATCCGAAGCGGAAAGATTAAATTGGATGATCAAGAACTTAATAATGTTAAGGCATTCAAAATAGTTATGGGGGGCATTTCGCATGTACCCGAGGGTCGAAAAGTATTTGCAACTCTTACAGTTGATGAAAATCTTAATTTGGGTGCATATACTCGAAGAAAAGACAAGAAAAATATTAATGAGTCTAAAGAAAGGGTTTATGATTTATTTCCTATTCTTAAAGCGCGACGTAATCAATTATCCGGAACATTATCAGGTGGTGAACAGCAAATGTTAGCCATGGGAAGAGGTTTAATGAGTACACCACGTATTTTACTTCTGGATGAACCTTCACTGGGTTTGGCTCCTTTGTTAGTAAAACAAATTTTCCAAATTATCCGTGAAATTAACAATCAGGGCATATCTATATTATTAGTAGAACAAAATGCCCGCAAAGCGCTTGGTGTAGCCCATAGGGGATATGTGCTGGAAACCGGGAATATTACTATTAGCGG
>CAYTVM010000277.1:0-3170 GCA_964441685.1 uncultured Atribacterota bacterium
CCAAATACTTTGTGATTGCTTGGTTTTCCTCGTCTAAAGTCATCATTGTCTATACAAGGAAGATCATCATGAATCAATGAAAAAGTATGAATTAATTCAATGCCGCAAGCTGCCTTTATCACACTCTCATCATTTTTTCCAAATAATTCAGCCGTTGCTAAAGTTAACATTGGCCTGATTCTCTTCCCTCCGCCAAAAACACTATAGCGCATTGCTTTGTGAATAATTGAAGGTGATTTTTCTTCTGATGGCAAATATTCATCTAAAGCTCTATCTATGATACTAATTTTATTTTCCAGATATTTTTTAAAATCCATTAATTGCCTCTTCTCCTTCTTTTTCGGAAAAAGGTTTAGTAGAATATTTCTCTTCGCCCTCAATGACTAATTGTTCTATTTTCTTCTTGGTTTTATTCAATTTTTCCAAACATATTTTCGATATATTCATTCCTTCTTCATAAATCTTTACTGATTCATCCAAAGTTAGTTCACCTTCCTCTAATTGGTGCACAATTTTTTCTAATTTTCTTAAATATTCCTCAAAAGGAATATCTTCTATTTTTTTCTTGTTTTTCAATTTGATACAACCTCCTTCTTTTCTACTTTACTGAATATCTTACCATCACTTATGATAACTTCAATTTTTGCACCAACTTCAATTTGATTTATTCTTTTAATAATCTCCCTGCCAGGTATTTTTCTACAAATGCTATATCCTCTTTCAATAATAGCACAAGGACTTAGAGAGTCCAGTCTTTGAGAATCTTTTTTTATTCTTTCTTCATATAATTCAACATGATGTTTAATTCTTGAGCTTAAACGAGCACTATATTCGTCGATGTATTGGTAATATTGATTAATTTTATTTTCCGGTCTTTGATATCTAAGACTTCTACTCATAGAAATTAATTTTTCTGTTTTTAATTCAAGGTTCCTTTTAAATGCTCTGATTATTTTACTTCTTAATAAACTAAGATTATTTATTAAATTATTTTTATCCGGTATAGTCATTTCAGCTGCAGCGGAGGGTGTGGGAGAACGCAAATCAGCCACAAAATCAGAAATAGTAAAATCTGTTTCATGGCCTACTGCAGAAACGATAGGAATTTTAGAGTTATAAATACTGCGAGCTAAAATTTCTTCATTAAAAGCCCATAATTCTTCTAATGAACCACCGCCTCGGCCAATGATAATTAAATCTAAATATTTAAAATATTTATTTAAAAAATCTATTTTTTTAGCAATTTCCTGAGCGGCAGATGTCCCTTGTACCAAGGAGGGAACAACTAAAATTGAAAGATTGGGAAATCTTCTCAATGAAATAGTTAAAACGTCCCTAATCGCTGCTCCGGTTGGAGAAGTTATCACTGCAATATTTTGGGGAATAAGCGGTAATTTCTTTTTAATTTCTTCTGAAAAAAGCCCTTCATCTTTTAGCTTTTCCTTCAATCTCTCAAAGGCTAAATAAAGTTCACCCTGCCCAGCTTCAATCATCTTTTTTACATATAGCTGATATTCGCCTCTTTTTTCATAAACGCTAATGTCCCCTCGTACTTTAACTTTCATGCCATCACCTGGCATAAATCGTAAAGTACAATTGTTCCCTCTGAACATGACGCATTTAATTTGGCTTTCCTGATCTTTTAGCACAAAATACATATGTCCTGAAGAATGCAGCTTAAAATTGGATATTTCTCCCAATATCCATATATCCTGCAGATTAAAATCATTTTCAAAAAGCTTTTTTATATATTTATTAAGCTTGGAAACTGTATATATTTTTGCTTCTATATCATTAATCATCATCATTTGCTCTATTTTCTTTAAGATTTTACCTTCTTATCAATTTTCCCCAAAACTCCGTTTACAAAACTAAAAGAACTTTTTGTACCATATTTTTTGGCTAATTCAACGGCTTCATTAATAGAAACGCTTTTAGGTATATTTACTAAATATAATATTTCATAAATTGCTATTCGAAGAATACTTCTGTCAATATTAGTGATTCTTTCCAATGACCAATTATTAGTATAATTATTAATTGTTTTGTCTACTTCAGATAAATGATTCATTACTCCCTTAACTAAGATTAAAGTAAATTCCTTAACGTCATCGGAATATTTATTATTTTCCAAAGTGTATTTAAGTGTTTCTTCTATACTAGTATTCACTAAATCTATTTGAAATAACACTTTTAAACTTATTTCTCGGGATAATCTTCTTTCTCCCATTACTCCTCCGTTTATATGGGGTCAGGTCTCAACATTTGACATAATTTATTTTTTTATTATTTAGGAATAAGTTATGTCAAATGTTGAGACCTGACCCCATATGTTAGCAACTGAATATAATTTTAAAAAACTTCTACAAATAAATTAGAAGTGACTAAATCTTTTTTACTTTGTGTTTTTTTAGGAAACTGAATTCCTTGAATATGAATACCTATTTCAGTAATATTTATTGCTAACTTTTGCATTATATTCTCTTTAATTTTACTTTGAATTTCCCATGCTATATCTGGTATCCTTACACCATATTTTATAATAATATATAAATTAATCAAAGGTTTATTATCTTTTATCTCTACTTTTATAGTACGGGAAGAGATATCTGATTCATTCCCATCCGTATCTCCACTTAACATGTCAGTTATCTCTTTTATAATTGTCTTTCTGCTCCCGACCACACCTTTAACGTCAGCCAAATTTAAACTAACTATATACTCGATTGTTTCTTTAGTTATATTTATTTCTCCCAAATCAGTTTTAGTAGTATGCATTAATTCTTACTCCCTACACTCGTATCTAGTATCTCGTATCTCGTTGAAGAAATATATTTTAAATATTTAATTTTAATATTTTTAATTATCTGCGTTTTTGCGAGATACGAATCACGATTCACGAGATACGGAATCATTCCCTCTCTATGTATTTGTTTTCCCTGGTGTCTATTTTAATTGTATCTCCTTCTTTTATAAACAAAGGAACTTGAATGATCACTCCGGTTTCTAAAGTTGCTGATTTAAGCGCACCATAAACAGTATTTCCCTTTGCGCCAGGCATAGTTTCAATAACTTTTAAATTCATAAAATTTGGTAATTCTACACCTATCACATCACCTTTATAGAAGGTGATATCAACATCATTACCTTCTTTTAACAAATCAGCAATT
>CAYTVM010000278.1:0-3160 GCA_964441685.1 uncultured Atribacterota bacterium
AGATGTTTATTTTTAGAAATTATGGCCGGGCGAGTGCAATTGCAGTGATATTATTAATGCTTATTATTCCTATGATAATAATCAATATTAAGCGGTTCAGGGAGCAGGAGGCCATAAGATGATAAAAAAGTTAGTTTCGATGTTTTCACATGGGCCGCTTCATTTAATAATAATTACTGTTGCTTTAATATGGATACTTCCCAGTGTCGGTTTATTAATAACTTCTTTTCGGTCTTCTGCCGATGTAGCGGCATCTGGCTGGTGGACTGTTTTTGAGCACCCCTTTAATTTTACCCGCTATACTCTGGAAAATTACCAGGAAGTCATTCTGAAGATTGGTATCGGAAAAGCCTTTTTAAATACTTTAGTAATTACTATTCCTGCTACTATTATTCCAATATTAATTGCTTCTTTTGCTGCTTACGCTTTCGCCTGGATGGAATTTCCTGGGAGGAGGCTTTTATTTGTAATTTTAGTTGGTTTGTTAGTAGTTCCTCTTCAAATGACTATGATACCTGTTCTTCGGATTTTTAATAGATTAGGAATAGCCGGTACTTTTCCGGGAATATGGTTTGCTCATACTGGCTATGGACTCCCTCTTATCATATATTTGTTATATAATTTTATCTCCGGATTGCCGAACGAATTGTTTGATTCTTCCTCTATAGATGGTGCTACTCCCTTTCAGATATTTACAAAGATAGTCATGCCACTTTCTTTACCAGCTCTTGCCTCTGTTACTATCTTTCAGTTCTTGTGGGTATGGAATGATCTTTTAATAGCCTTGGTCTATTTAGGAGGAACACCAGATGTGGCTCCGCTTACTGTAAGGATAAGTGCCTTGGTCGGTTCTTATGGTCAGGATTGGGAACTACTTACTGCAGCTGCTTTTGTTTCCATGGCCCTTCCCTTAGTTCTCTTTTTAAGCTTACAACGTTATTTTGTAAAAGGAATTTTAGCCGGGTCAGTGAAGGGATGAAATTAATTGACCAATTCCCCCCATTAACCAATTTACCAATTCATTAGTCGTTAGTAAAGAAAATCGGTTATATACTGCTATCTCATCTGTCGCAATCTCGTCGAGACACAGATAAGTCTCCTAAATTCTGAATTTTATCTCTTCTTTTCTTCATTATATACTTATATACTTGATATTATATTTAAATACTTGCAGAATTCATTATAATTATATAAAATAAATAATACGAATTTATTGTTAAACTAGAGGCAGAGAAAAGGTTTTTTCTCACCGGATTTTTTATTTTATTAAGGAGAAAAATGATGAACGAAGCGAGTTTTAAAAAAGAAATTCTTGATTTTGAAGATAAGTACCTTTCTCCTTATGCTGCGAAAAATTGCGAAGCCAGAAGAGAGAGGGAGGCATCTCATCCATTTAGAGGTCCTTACTCAAGAGACCGGGATCATATACTATATAGTGGAGCATTTCGTAGATATGTGGGTAAAACTCAAGTTATTTATTTTGCAGCCAGTTTTGATGAGCAATTATCTAATCGAAGTATTCACACCTTACAAGTTTCTCAAATTGCGAGATCTATAGGGAGAGTTTTAAAATTAAATCTTGATCTTATAGAAGCAATTGCTCTTGGCCATGATTTAGGACATACTCCTTTTGGACATGACGGAGAAGAGATTCTTCAAGAGATATGCCAAAAGAAGAATATTAACCTGTTTTTCCATAATATCCAAAGTCTTAGAGTAGTCGATAAACTCGCTGATGCCTGTAAAGGGATGAATTTGACCTTTCAAGTAAGAGATGGAATTCTCTCTCACGATGGTGAGATTAACGAGAAATATTTAACACCCGATAGAGATAAAACCGAAATTGATTTAGTAGATTATTGTCAGAAAAAATCACAGGGGGGAGAAATACAGATAGTGCCAGCAACTTTAGAAGGGTGTGTAGTCCGAATGTCAGATGCAATCTCTTATATAGGACAAGATTTCGAAGATGCGATACGAATAGGAATTTTAAAAAAAGAAGAATTACCCAAAGGAGTTAAGAAAGATTTGGGAGAAAATAATACCGATATTATTAATTCCCTGGTCACTGATATTATCATTAATTCTTATATTCGGGACGAGATAGTTTATTCATCTAACATTGCTGAGAGAGTTTTCGAACTGAAACAATTTAATACAGAAAAGATATATAAAAATCCAAGCCTAAAAGCAAAAAAAACTAGATTTAAAAAAGCCTTTGTATATCTTTTTGACAAATTTCTTGATGACCTTAAAAAGGGTAATGAAGATTCTCTAATTTTCAAAGAATGGATCTTTAATAGGGGTAAAAATAAGGGAGAAAATTATGTAAATGGCAATTTGCCTGAACAGGTGATAGTGGATTATATTGCTTCCATGACAGACAGGTATTTTAATAGTACCTATATAAAATATAGAAAATAATATTATTTTAGTTTTTTATGGAAAGGAGCAGGGTAATATGCCGGATAGAATTGAGGTTGTGCTGGGTGATATTACCAAACAACAAGTAGAGGCCATAGTTAATGCAGCCAACAATTCCCTTCTTGGCGGTGGCGGTGTAGATGGAGCTATCCATCAAGTGGCAGGCCCCGCACTTTTAGAAGAATGCCGTAAGTTAAAAGGATGCCTAACCGGACAAGCAAAGATAACTCGGGGTTATCGATTACCGGCTAAATGGGTGATTCATACTGTAGGCCCTGTCTGGAGAGGTGGGAATTACAGAGAAGACGAGTATCTTGCTCAATGTTACCAGAATTGCTTTACCTTAATAGAAAAACACCAGCTTAAAACAGTGGCTTTCCCTTCAATAAGCGCTGGGGCATACAGATTTCCTCTAGAGCGCGCTACTAAAATTGCTGTTACTGAAACTGTAAAATTTTTAAAGAGAAACCATTTTGTAAAAAAAATTCTTTTTGTTTGCTTTAATAATAGGACATATGATTGTTATGAAAGTGAATTAAAAAGTATTAAATGAGTATTTAGTATATACTTATTTCATATATTATGTATAATATTAAGAATGGGCATAATATATTATGCCCCCTACACCGGAATCCTAATTTCTTTCACGAGATACGCAATATTAAGATACAATATACTATAGACTATTTATTAAATATCAATACATCGTGAACCCTTCTTAGGGTCATTACAATAC